>NZ_DBFSAP010000025.1:0-2021 GCF_048412355.1 Ellagibacter sp. | reverse complement strand
CCGCCGTCGGTGACCACGACGTCGGGCGCCGGTATCGGCTCCATGAGCGCCGACCACGCCCTCGAGTTCTCGGATTGCGCCATGTACCACGAGACCACCCGATCCTCGCTGCAGCAGATCAGCACGACCAGGCGTTCCGCGAGCCAGATCCCGTCGACGAAGAGGACCCGGTGGAACTCGCCGTCGGGCACCGGCATGGGCCAGACCTCCCAGAACTCCGCGGTCCTGCGCCTGAAGGTCCGGCCGGCGCCGGGCATCTCGAGCTGCGTGTCCTTCGACAGAAGCCACGACAGGAACTCGTCGAAGCGGGCGGCGGTGTCGTCGTAGCGCACGGTGGTCGATGCGCCGCAGGCGGCGCATCTCCATCTCTGCGCCCCCGAGGAGGTTCTGCCGTTCCTCTTCGTCGGACCGCCGCAGTAAGGGCATTTGACCGCCTTCATGGCGCCACCTCTTCCGATGAGCGTTTTAACGTGTCGGAAAAAGGCTATCCACCTGGCGCGACGACGGTTGCACGGACACACATTTTGTCCGAGTGCTTAAATAGAACGCACGAATTTAAGCAGGCGAAAAAGAGGCATCGGCCTGCGCCGATGGGGGTGCGCCCCAAATACTGGAGAGGCTAGGCGGCTAGACCTAGCGATTTTCTATACTGCATCGGGCTCATCCATCCCAGCGATTCCTTGATGCGCCCATCCCTATAGTAATTCATGTAATCATCAAGCTTTGCCATGAACCCTTCTATCGATTCGCCTCCCCAATCCCTGTCGTGGAAAAATTCGTTCTTGAGCCGCCCGAAGAACCCCTCGCACGCCGAATTGTCGGGAGAGCAGCCCTTCTTCGACATCGACCTGATGATTCCGTGCTCCTTGCAGATTCGAACCCATCCCGGCCATCGGTAATGGCATCCCCGATCGCTATGGCAGACGGGACGGTCCCCGTCTGCCAACTGCGAGCACGCTTCTTCGAGCATGGAGTTCGCCATCTCGGCGTTAGGGCTCGTTCCGATCCTCCAGGACACCGGCATCCCGTCGAAGCAGTCGATGATGGGGCTCAGATAGACCTTTCCGGCAGGTATGCTGAACTGGGTGATGTCGGTGAGCCAGAGCCTGTTCGGGGCATCGGCATGGAAGTTGCGGGCAACGAGGTTGGCGGGGGCTTCGCCGATCTCGCCGGCGTATGAGCTGTACGAGCGCTTCTTCCTGTGGTAGCCCACCCGGCATCCCTCCTCCGCCATGAGGCGGCGGACCGTCTTGCCCGACAAGACGATCGGATCCTTCCGTTCTCGCAGCTTTTGGCGAATGTAACGGTAGCCCCTCACGCCCTTCGCGAGGGAGAATTCCTCCCGGATAGCGATTCTGGCCCGCTCATAGCGGTCCGGTCGATTGCGCTTCGCCTTGCAGTAGTAGTAGCTGGAGGATGATAGCCCTACGGCAGCAAGGGCTTCCTTCACATTGAATCTCTTAGACAGGGCATCGACGATCGCCGCCAGCTCATCGTTGGTCGGATCCCCGATGCCCTCTGCTTTTAAAACCTTCACCGTGCTTTCGAGCACTGCCGTCTTCAACTCCAGTTTGCGAATACGCTCCCTCAGCTCGGCCTCGGTCATCTCGTTGATTCTCGACTCGCTGATGCGCTTAACCTCGCCCGAGTCAATCTCCGGGATATCCATATCGCCTCCGGCCATGTGTTTCTTCTTCCAATTGGATATGGTCGGGGCAGATACGCCGAGCAAGACGGCGACCTCGTCGAGCTTCATCCCATGGCCGCCGTATGCAAGGGCGAGCGCCTTCCTCACCACATCATCCGGGTATCTTACAGGATGCGGCGAGATCTTTCTCGACAGCCCATCGCGCTTGCGCTTCCAAAGGGATACGGAGGTCTTGCTGACCCCGAAACGGCATGCGGCTTGCCTGCACGTATGGCCGTCGTCGATGTAAGCGAGAACCTCGCTGACAACTTTCTGAGAGTACGCCACGGCTTTCTCCTTCGAGACAGCTCTCCAACTTTATGGGCGCACCCCC
>NZ_DBFSAP010000024.1:0-65363 GCF_048412355.1 Ellagibacter sp. | reverse complement strand
CTTTACAGCTGCTCTCCCGACTCGATCGCCCGATAGAGGTCGCCGCCTTGGGAGTCGACGGCCACGAAGACGGGGAAGTCGATAAGCTCGATGCGGCGCAGCGCCTCAGTCCCTAAATCATCCCAAGCGACGGTTTCGCTTTCGGTAACGTGCTTCGCGAGCAGCGCCGCTATGCCGCCGACGGCCGCGAAGTAGACGCAGCGGTTGCGTACGCAGGCGTCGATGACGGCTTGAGAGCGCTTTCCCTTGCCGATGCAGGCGGCAAGCCCCGCGTCCATGAGCTCGGGCGTCGCGAAGTCCATGCGGCTTGCCGTCGTGGGGCCGACGCTTCCGAGCGGGCGGCCTGCGGCTGGCGGGGTGGGGCCTGCGTAGAAGATGGTCTCGCCCGCGAGCCCGAAGGGGAGCTCGCCTGTTTCCCGCAGGGCCGCGAGCATGCGCTCATGCCCTGCGTCGCGGCTTGTGAACACGGCCCCCGTAAGGCGCACCTCCTGCCCGATGCGCAGTTCTGCCAGCTTTTCACGATCGGCTGGCAAGGTCATGCGGATGGGTTCGCTCATGGTTAGTCCTCCCAGCTCAAAAGGTCGATTGAGACGCTGCGCATAGCCGAGCACCCCATGTTGACGGCAACGGGGAGAGCCGCGATGTGACAAGGCGCCGTCTCCAGGTGCACGGCGAGCGCCGTGGTCTTGCCACCGAGCGCCCCAGGGCCTATGCCGGTCGCGTTTATGGCCTCGAGCAGCTCGCGCTCGAAGGCAGCGTGCTTAGGCGATGCGGCGGGGCTCCCGATTTCCCGCAAAAGCGCGCGCTTGGCGAGTCCCGCTACCTTGTCGAAGGTGGCGCCCACGCCCACGCCCACGATAAGCGGCGGGCAGGCGTTGGCTGCCTTCTCGCGCACGCAGTCGAGCACGACGTTTCTCACGCCCTCGATTCCCGCGCCGGGGGCGAGCATGACCACGCGGGAGGCGTTGTCCGACCCGCCGCCCTTCAAAAGAACGTGCAGCGTCGCGCCGTGCCCCGGCCGGGTCGCGATCTCGGCGAAAGCGGGCGTGTTGTCGCCCGTGTTCGCGCGGTCGAAAAGCGCGTCGCGCACCACGCTCATGCGCAGACGCCCGTTGGTGTAGGCGCGCGCGACCGCATCGTCGACCTGCGAGAGGATGTCGCCGGGGATGGAGAGCTCCTCGCCAACCTCGAGCCTCACCCAGCAGGTTCCCGTGTCCTGACACAGGGGCACGCCGTCCTCGCGCGCGATCTGCGCGTTCTCCAGCAGGCAGTCGAGCACTGACTGTGCGCGCGGCTGCTCCTCGATTTTCCGTGCGGCAGTAAGGCCGCAGAGCACGTCTTCGCGCAGCCCGACTGCGGCAGCGCGAATCGCGTCGTAGGTCGCGTTCGCCACGCGCTTCGCCGTGAGGGTATTGTTCTCGCGTTCCACTCGATTTCCCTTCTCGTCTTGCAAATGCGTTGAGTGTAGCACGAGCCGCCGCCTTTCGCGTGGGTCCTCGAACAGCGGCAGGGTGAGCGCCTGTCGCCGTGTTGGCCCCGCCCCGCTCGATGGATTGCCTGTGCGCTTGCCCGCGTGGATTCGGTACTGCGGCACCGAAGCGGTATACTTTTACGGTTGTATAGAAGCGCGCAAGGGCGCGTACGAAGCGAGAAGGCTCGGAGGTAAGGCATGGATATCGCGCAGGAATCGCTGCGTTTGCACGAAGAGTGGCAAGGCAAGCTTGACACCGTTCCCAAGATGGAGATCAAGACGCGCGAGGATCTGGCGCTCGCTTATACGCCGGGCGTCGCCGAGCCGTGCAAGAAGATCGCGGCGGACCCCGCGCTCGCCTACACCTACACGCAGAAGGCGAACACCATCGCCGTCGTCTCCGACGGGTCGGCGGTACTTGGCCTGGGCAACATCGGTCCTTTAGCCGCTATGCCCGTCATGGAAGGCAAATGTGCCCTCTTCAAGGCCTTCGGCAATGTGAACGCCGTGCCCATCTGCTTGGATACCCAGGACGTCGACGAGATCGTCGAGACGGTCAAGCGCCTCGCCCCTGCGTTCGGCGGCATCAACTTGGAGGACATCTCGGCGCCGCGCTGCTTCGAGATTGAGAACCGCCTTATCGACGAGCTCGATATCCCAGTGTTCCACGATGATCAGCACGGCACCGCCATCGTCGTGCTCTCCGGCGTCATTAATGCGCTTCGCCTTACGGGCAAGAAGAAGGAGGAGTGCCGCGTGATCGTGAACGGCGCGGGCTCGGCGGGCATCGCCATCGCCAAGCTCATGCTAAGCTACGGCTTCAAGAACCTCATCCTGTGCGACAAGTGCGGCATCATCTGCTCGAAGTCCGAGGGCGTGACCGACGCTCAGCGCGCCATGCTCAAGGTGACGAACCTCGCGGACGAGGAGGGAACCCTCTCCGACGCGATGCGCGGCGCCGACATCTTCGTCGGCGTGTCCGCCCCGAACATCGTGAGCGAGGAGATGGTCTCCTCCATGAACGACGACGCGATTCTCTTCGCGATGGCCAACCCCGTTCCCGAGATCTATCCCGACGTGGCTCGCCGCGCGGGCGCGCGCGTCGTAGGCACGGGCCGTTCGGACTTCCCGAACCAGATCAACAACGTAGTCGCCTTCCCCGGCATCTTCAAGGGCGCCCTCGAGGCGCGCGCGACGCGCATTACCAACGACATGAAGCTCGCCGCCGCCTCTGCGCTCGCCGCTCTCGTGTCCGACGAGGAGCTTTGCGAGGACTTCATCATGCCTGAGCCCTTCGACCCGCGCGCCGTCGAGGCGGTTGCCGCCGCTGTGCGCGACTGCGTGGCGGACTAGGAGTCCATGCCGTTGACGCCCGAAAGACATACCGCCGAGCCTGCGCAGCCCGTTTCGGAGCGCGAAGGCTTTGATGCGCAGGGGGCGCCCGTAAGCGGCCAGCCCGAGGGAAACTCCCCCCGCGGCGTCTTCGTCACGTTCGAGGGCGGCGACGGCGTGGGGAAATCGACCCATATCCGCTTCGTTGCCGACGAGCTTCGCCGCGCGGGTCGCGAGGTCGTGTGCCTGCGCGAGCCTGGCGGCACAGGCGTCGGCGAGTCGCTTCGGGCGATGGTGCTCGACCCCGAAAACGGCGAGATATCGAGCGAGGCGGAGCTCTTGATGTACGAGGCCGCCCGCGCCCAGCTGGTCTGCGAGGTCATCCGCCCCGCGCTCGAAAGGGGAGCGGTGGTGCTCTGCGACCGCTTCGCGGACTCGACGATCGCCTACCAAGCCTACGGGCGCGGCCTTTCCCTCGATTTCGTACGACGAGCGAACACGTTCGCCACGGGCGGCATCGTTCCCGACCGCACCATCCTCCTCGTGCTCGGCAACACACGCAAAAGCCTTGCCCGGGCGACAGGTGCTGGCGCGGGGGATAGGATGGAGCAGGCGGGAGAAGTATTCCATTCGCGTGTGAACAGGGCTTTCATAAAGCTTGCCAAGCGCGACCCAAAGCGAATCCGCATCGTGCGCTCCAGCTCGTCGCGCAAGGCGACCGCCGCTGCCGTCGCCGCCGAGCTTGTCGATATCCTTCCCGAGCTTTCCGCCCGCGCGGAGGGCGCGACGCACCCCCAGCCTTCTGGGCCCCACGTGGAGGGCGCGGCCAAGGGCAAGCCCCAGGCGAAGCGCAAGCGCGGCGGCCGGGGAAAGAGGGGGCATCGTGGCTGACGCGTTCGAGAACATATTCGGTCAGCCGCGGGTGCGCGACTTCTTGCGCGCGAGCGTCCGCGGCGGGCACGTGAGCCAAGCGTATCTGTTCTGCGGCCCCGCCGGCTCGAACAAGACCGCTGCCGCATATGCGCTCGCCCAGGCGTACCTTTGCCCGAAGGGGGCAAAGGGTCCGCGCGGAGGTTTGTGCGGGGCATGCGACGCCTGCTCGCGCATCGCCCGGCGCAAGCACCCCGACGTGCGCTACTATGCGCCCGAGGGTGCGGGCGGCTACTTGGTCGAGCAGATTCGCGAGATCGTGTCGGACGTCTCCTATGCTCCCATCCAGGCGAAGTCGAAGGTCTATATCCTCGACCGCGTGGACATGCTGGGCACCGCCGCGGCGAATGCCTTCCTAAAGACGCTCGAGGAGCCGCCTGCAAACGTGATGATCGTCCTTTTGGGCCGCACACGCGAAAGCGTGCTCCCGACGATCGTCTCGCGCTGCCAGGTCGTTCCGTTCCGCCATATCCCTGCAACCGAGGCTGCGGGCATCATCCGTCAGAACACGGGCGCCTCGATCGAGACTGCGCGCATCGCCATCGAGGCGTGCTCGGGGTCGATCACGCGCGCGTGCGAGTTCTTGAAGTCCAACGACAGCCTCGCCTTCCGCAGGGGCGTGGTCGACGCGATGTCGCGGCTCGCCACCGCCGACGATTGGGATATCATAGAGCTCGCTGCTGGTCTCGTGAGGGCTGCGAAGGCGCCGCTCGACGACGTCCGCGCAGCGCTTGAGGCGGAGCTTTCCGAGAACGCTGATTTCCTGGCCAAGTCGGCGATTCGCCAGATCGAGGCGCGAAACAAGCGCCAGATCACGGCGAAGACCTCGCAGGCGCTCCACCAGGTTTTCTCGATTGCGAGCTCTTGGCTGCGCGATGTGATGGCGACCTGCGCTGGAACGCCCGAGTTCATCGTGAATGTCGACGTCAAGGCGCAGATCGAGATGGCCGCCGCGCGCACCGACGAGGCCCGAGCGGCCGCCGCGCTGGCCGCGCTGCGCGAAAGCGACGAGGCTATCTCGTATAATGTTTCCCCAGAAACGTGCATCGATGCGATGCTGTTTGAAGTGAGAGAGGTTCTGTATGGTTCGAGTCGCGCCCATTAGGCTCGCATTCAATCCGCGCACGCTGTGGTTCGACCCGCGTGATCTGGATATTCATAACGGCGACGACGTGGTGGTGCTCACCGCGCGAGGCGTCGAGTTCGGCCATGCCGCAGGCGACGTCTTCGAGATCGACGAAGACCAGGTGAAGAAGCTGAAGTCGCCGCTCAAGCCCGTGAAGCGCATCGCTACGCCCGAGGACGTGGAGCGCGCCGCCGAGATGGAGCGGCTCGGTCGCGAGGCGCTGCCCATCTTCAAGGAGATGGCCGCCGAGGCGAACGAGGACATGCACCCGGTGTCGGTGGAATACCTGCTCGAGGGCGACAAGGCGGTCTTCTACTTCGAGGCGGAGGAGCGCGTCGACTTTCGCGAGCTCGTGCGCAAGCTCGCCTCGCGCTTCCATGTGCGCGTCGACATGCGTCAAATTGGCGTGCGTGACGAGGCGCGCATGGTCGGCGGCCTCGGTCACTGCGGCCAGGAGCTGTGCTGCGCCCGCTTGGGCGGCGAGTTCTGCCCCGTGTCCATCCGCATGGCCAAGGAGCAGGACCTCTCGCTCAACCCGCAGAAGATTTCCGGCGTGTGCGGGCGTCTCATGTGCTGTTTGCGCTACGAGTTCGACGCGTACAAGGACTTCAAGAGTCGCGCCCCCAAGCAGAACGCCACGGTGAAAACGCCTGATGGCCCGGCGAAGGTTGTCGACTTGGACGTGCCGCGCGAGGTCGTCTCGGTGCGCCTTGAGGGCGAGAAGCCCGTTCGCGTGCCGCTTTCCGCTTTCGATGCGCCCGAGGAGGGGACGCGCCCGAACACGATCGGGCAGGAGGCGTGGGACGAGGCGAACGCTCCCGAGGAGCCGGAGTTCACCTCCAATGCGCTCTTCTCGACCGACCAGTTTACCGGCAGGGACAAGCTTGCGGAAGCGGGCAGCGTGCGCCGCACGGGTTCCTCAAAGCGCTCGCGCAAGGGCGCTGCAGACGAGCGCTCGGCCGAAGAGCCGCATCGCGCGCGCCGTCGCCGGTCGACCAAGGTCTCTGCGGAAAGCGATCGCTCCTCCAAGCAGGATTCCCAGGAGAAGAAGCAGGACAAGCAGGCCTCCCGCGGGTCCTCTTCCAAACGCAAGCCGCGCCGACGCCCCGATCAGAAGGCGGGCGAGAGCAAGCAGGGCAAGCAGTCCGCGGAGCGCTCGGCCAAACATCAAAAGCCTCAGCGCGCCAAAGAAGAGGGGAAAGGCCAGCAGAAGTCGGGTCCCCGCCCCGGTCAGAAGTCCTCGGGTCTTCGCGCGAAGCCTCAAAAGCAGGCATCGTCTTCGGGGTCGCGCCAGCAGGGAGAGGGCGGCCAGCGTTCTGCGCAGGGCGGAGCTCCCTCGCAAAACGAGCATCGTCGCGCGCGCAGGCGCTCGCACAAGGCCGGCGGCAGCTCGCAAAACGAAGGCTAAGGAGAGCAAATGCCCATCGACTACGCGCTTTTAACGGACTTGTACGAGATCACGATGGCTCAGGGCTATCGCGATTCCGGGCATGAGAACACCGAGGCATGTTTCCATATGTATTTCCGCGACACCCCGTTCAAAGGGGGCTATGCCATCGCATGCGGCATGGCGCAGCTTGCGGACATGGTGGACACTTACGCCTTCTCGGGCGAGGACATTGACTATCTCTCGAAGATTCCCGCTCCGGGCGGCGGCGCACTGTTCGCCGCCGATTTCCTGGAATGGCTGCGCGACTTCAAGCTGACGGTCGATATCGATGCCGTGCCCGAGGGGCAGGTCGTGTTCCCGAACGAGCCTCTCGTGCGCGTCAAGGGCCCGATTATGCAGTGCCAGCTGCTCGAGGCGGCGCTTCTCAACTGCGTGAACTTCCAGACGCTCATTGCGACCAAGGCCGCGCGTGTGTGCCTTGCGGCGCAGGGTGCGCCCGTGGCCGAGTTCGGCTTGCGCCGTGCCCAGGGCGCGGGCGGCGGCCTGTGGGCGTCGCGCGCGAGCATCGTGGGCGGCTGCGCATCGACTTCGAACGTGCTCGCGGGCAAGATGTTCGACCTCCCTGTGTCGGGCACGCACGCCCACTCGTGGGTCATGGCGTTCCCCTCCGAGCTCGAGGCGTTCCGCGCCTATGCGGAGGCGTTTCCCAAAAACTGCACGCTGCTCGTGGATACTTACAACGTCGAGCAGGGTATCGACAACGCGATCACCGTCGGCCTTGAGATGCGCGAGCGCGGTGAGAAGCTCTCGGGCATCCGCATCGACTCGGGCGACTTGGCATGGCTTGCGAAGATGGCGCGCCGCAAGCTCGACGCTGCTGGCTTGACCGACTGCGGCATCGTGCTTTCCAACGATCTCGACGAGTACACGATCCAGTCGATTCTCGAAGAGGGTGCTCAGGTGAGCGCCTGGGGCGTGGGTACGAAGCTCGCCTGCGCCTATGATCAGCCCACGCTCGGCGGCGTCTACAAGCTCTCCGCGACGCGCAAGCCGGGCAGCGAGTGGGTCG
Source organism: Ellagibacter sp. (assembly GCF_048412355.1). NCBI lineage: Bacteria > Bacillati > Actinomycetota > Coriobacteriia > Eggerthellales > Eggerthellaceae > Ellagibacter > Ellagibacter sp. The sequence continues at coordinate 58,045 of NZ_DBFSAP010000024.1, read as the reverse complement.
ATCACTTGAAGATCTCCGAGTCGGCCAAAAAGCTCACGTTCCCCGGCGTCCTCGATGTGCGCCGCTACTACCACGAGGACGGCCACATCGCAGGCGACATGGTGTTCGACACCAACGCTGGCGTACAGGAGTGCGAGACGATCGTCGACCCGCTCGACTCGCTGCGCCGCAAGCGTCTGGGCGGCAAGCGCTTCGAGACACTGCTTGCGCCGCTCGCGCGCAACGGCAAGACGGTGCTCGCGCCTAAGTTCCGCGATGCGCTCGCCGCGAGGGAGCGCGCGAGGGCGGGGCTTGCCACGCTCGACGAGAGCCAAAAGCGCATGCTCAACCCGCATTCGTATCCGGTGGGACTCGAGCACGGGTTGTTTGAACACCGAAGCGACCTGGTCGCGAAGTTGCGCGGCTTCGAGTAGCGGGTGGAATCTGATACGCTGGCGCCTCGACGAGCGGCGCCGCATGAGATAGGAGAATGAATGCCAGCCTGCAACCTGATTATCGATTCCTGTTGCGATCTGCCCTTCGAACTGGTCGATCGCGAAGGTATCGAGCTGATCGAGTTTCCCTACATCGCCGGCGACGGCGAGCATTCCGATGACATGTACCGCTCGCGCTCTGCGCACGACTTCTTCGATTCGATGCGCAACGGCGACGAGCCTTCGACGGCCCAGGTCCCGATCACGGTGTACCAAGATGTGTTCACCCGCGCGATCGAATCCGGCGTCCCGACAGTGTGCCTGAGCTTCTCAAGCGGCCTGTCTGGCAGCTACAACACCGCTATGATTATCCGCGACCAGCTTGTGGCCGAGCATCCCGACGCCGAGCTGTACGTGGTCGACACGCTGTTGGCCTCGATTGCCGAAGGGTTCTTGGTCTATGAGGCCATTCGCCAGCGTGACCGGGGGCTTACCGCCAAGGAGATGGTGGATTGGGCTGAGGAGGCGCGCTACTACATCGACGCCGAGTTCATGGTCGATGACCTCGAAGCGCTTCGCCGTGGTGGCCGCATCCCCGCCTCGGTTGCGCTCGCCGGATCGAAGCTCGACGTGAAGCCGCTGCTCAACCTCACGCTCGACGGCAAGCTTTCGCTCACCGGCGTCGCGCGCGGACGGAAAAAGGGCACCAAGCAGCTTGCGGAGTACTACGCAAAGCATGTCGCGGACGAAGGGGCTGCGCGCTTCGCCGTTATCGGCAACGCCGACTGCCCGAAGGATGCCGATCGCCTGAAAGAGGCGCTTTCGAAGATCGACGAGAACATCTTGTTTTTGGAGAGCAGCATCGGCCCGGTCATCGGGTCGCATGTGGGGCCGGGCATGCTGGCCGTGGTGTTTTGGGGCAAGGACCGCCGCGAGGAGCTTTCCGTGGCAGACCGCATCGCCCGTAAAGTGAAAGGCAATTAGGGGGTCCCATGCGTTATATCTTTTTCGGTGACGAGAACTTCCATGACGATATCGCCGTGCGCTTGGCGAACGCTGGCTTCGAGCGCTGCGCCGATATCGAGGAGGCAAGCGCCGTCATCACGTTCTGCACCTCGCAGTCGGCGCTCGAGGACGCGTACTTCGACGAAGGCGGGTTCGTCCAGTCGGCGCATCCCGGCGCGGTGCTCATCGACTTCTCTGCATCGACGCCCGGCTTTGCGCGCGAACTCGGCGCGGTCGCCACGGTGAGCGACCTGGGGTTCGTCGAGGCGCCGATCGCCCTTGAGGACATGCTCGATCCGCGCCCCTTTGACGAGGAGAATCTCGTTTGCTATGTTGCGGGCGAAGAGGACGCCGTCGCCGCGGCGCAAGGGCTTCTCCATGCAGTCTGCGGCCGTGTGGTGGAATGCGGCGCTGCAGGAACGGCTCAGCTCATGCGTGCTGTTCGTACCCTGCAGGAGGCGGCTGCCGTCGTCTCCGCGATTGAGGCGAACGCGCTGGTCCGCGCCGCGCACCGTGCCGCTTTGGGTAATGGCCTCTCCGATGTAGCGATTTCCGGCCTCTCCGAGCCCGCCGAGCGCATGCTCGAGGCTGTTCGCGAAAAGCGCTTCGAGGGCGCGTTCACGGCGGAGATGTTCCTCTCGGAGCTGCAGGCCGCGCTCGCAAGTGCCGACGATGCCGATTTGATCCTTCCGCAGGCGGAATCGACGATGCACCTCGTGGAGCTGCTCGAGGTGATCGGAGGCTCGTTCAAGTCGCCGGCAGCCTTGGCGTTGGTCTACGGCGAGGAAGCCGAATGCGCCGAGAATGGTCTCGACTGGTCGCGTGCTGAGGAAGCATATGGTCAGGGTTCTGACGATGACGACGACTACGGCTACGATGACGAGGAAGACGATTGCGGCTGCGGCCATCATCACGACCACGGCGGATTCGGGTACTCGGCGAACTAAGCTTGGCTGCTCTGGTTTATGATTCGCGCGAATCTTGCGAACTAGTTTGACCTGTCCGCTCGGGAGCATGCGGCGGCACCTGCTCTCGAGCTGCTGATATTGGCTTGATACCGATGCATTTCACGGCTAATTCGGCGGGTCGGGAGCTCGGTGGGATAAACGTTAGGCTCGTCCGCCTGCGAGCACCCGGCGCCACCTCCGTGCTCAGACAGTCCTCGCTGCGCTGCGGAACTGCGCGCGGAGGCGGCCCCGAATACTCGCAGGCTACATATTGCGGCTTGACTCGATGGACGGAATAGCAGTTTCGACGAGTCGAGAATTGCCTCCGCGCGCAGTTCCGCACGACGCGAACAGTCCAGTGGACTGTTCGCCAAAGCAGGACTGTTTGAGCACGGAGGTAATCTCGGCTTGTCGAAACGACGGGAATGAATGATGCTTCAAAGCGAAATCGACATATCTTCTTGCGACCTTTGCCCTCGAGCATGCGGAATTGACCGCAGCGCGGGGGCTCGTGGTGTTTGCGGGGCCGATGGACGCCTACGTATCGCCCGTGCTGCGCTGCATTTCTGGGAAGAGCCGCCGATCAGCGGCACGCACGGGTCGGGCACGGTGTTCTTCTCGTGGTGCCCGCTTCGCTGCATCTACTGCCAGAACGCCGTTATTGCCGACGGCGAGGCAGGGGCTGAGATATCGATTGAGCGTTTAGCGCAGATTTACTCCGAGCTTCAGGCGAAGGGCGCGCTCAACATCAATCTTGTGACGCCGACCCATTTCGCGCCGCATGCGCGCGCCGCGCTCGATTTGGCGCGGAGGCAGGGGATGAACCTTCCCGTCGTTTGGAACACCTCGGGATACGAGACGGTTCGTGCCATCCGCGAAAACCGAGGTTATGCGGATGTTTATCTCGCCGATTTCAAATACGCCTCCTCCGAGCTTGCCGCGCGATACTCAAAGGCTCCCGATTATCCCCAGGTCGCCTTCGATGCGCTTTCTGCCATGGTCGATGAGGTGGGCGACCCTTGCTTTGACGAGTACGAGGGCGACGAGCGCATGACGCGCGGGGTGGTGGTGCGCCATCTGATGCTGCCCGGTGCGCTCGAGGACTCGAAACGTGTGGTTCAAACGGTGTGGAAGCATTTCGGCAGTTCGGTTCTGCTCTCGCTTATGAACCAGTACACTCCCGTTTTGTCTGATAGCGCCAAGGCGGGCGACACCTGGGCTCGCCGCGAGCTTGAGCGCTGTCCCGAGCTCGCCCGACGCGTTCCCGATGAGGACTATGAGCGACTGCTTGATTTTGCTGACTCGCTCGGAATCGAGGATTACTTCTGGCAGGAGGGCGGTGCTGCCGAGGAGAGCTTTATCCCCGCCTTCGACCTCGAGGGCGTGTTGAGCGAGTAGGCTCCTGTTGATGTGTCGCCGCGCTCGTCCATTTCGGGCATATGCTTCCAGAATCGTTTCGGCATGAATTGCCGGCGGAGCTCGGGGTGGTAGCGCGCATCGACGGAGACGGCGTCGTAGAACCGCTTCCATGCTTGCTGCATCATCTGTTCGTCAGCTGCTTTTTCGGGGAGATTGACTTCGTCGGCTTGAACGAGCTGCCACCCCGATCCGTCGTAGATTCCCGCTATGCGGTGCGCTTCGTCGTAAATCATGAAGGGGACGTCATTGAAGCGCGCCGAGAACCAGCCCATAAGCAGCGGCACAACCGATGCCTTCGGGGAGCAGCGGGCGAACCATACGTTGCCCTCAAGGCGTTCGAAGCGAAGGAATTGCTGCAGGTAATGCCGCTCATTCATTATCGATCGGTCGAGTGCGACAAGCGGGGCGACGGCCGGGTGTGCGATTTCTCCGATCGCCGCTCGGCGCGCGTCAGCCCTCATAGCGTAGCGGATGAACCGATAGACGATGGTGCCCGCTTGTGCGTCGTCGGAGAGTGCGGCGTGCAGCACGGCGTTGAACCCCGCTTTCCCCGTTGTGCGCACCAGCCCGCGTTTGACACGCTCGGCGAGCTTGGCGTCGGACTCTATCGTGCGCACGCTTTGCCCAAGACGCGGTTGAAACGAAGATTCCCGTGCGATATCCTCAGGGTCCTCATGGTTCGCGTAGGCTTGGAACACCGCGGTGAGCAGCCCCTCAGGCGTTCCGTCGTAGACATAGGCGACGTGGGAGAGCGGCTCTTCTGCGGCGATCATGCGCAAACCTTTTGCTTGTCGATGGCATGCTGCCACCCGAACAGGCCGTCGGCTTGGCTGGCGAGGGTGCTTTTCTCAGGGAGGCTGCGAGGGCTTGAGCTTGATACACTTGTCTTCTGCGCGGTCGTACGGGTACCGCTTGCGCCTGCCTCATGCGAGGTTTCGAGGGCATCGCTTACACCCGTCTTTGCTGAGTACGCGGACGTGCCATGTGCGTTCGCCCCTCGTGATGCGTCGAGCGCGTTGTATTTGCGTGCAATCGCCCCTTGCGCGTCATGGAGCGCGCCGCGTTCGTGCGCTCCCTCGATTCGATTCCTATGTAGATCCTGTCCCTCAAGTGGGTCGAAGAGGCTCAGCTGCCCCTGGCATTGCTTCGCCGCGCGCCGTCCGTGCTTTCCTCCGTCGATAGGGGCGGCAAGCTGCGCGCGCAGGGCCCCTGGGGTGAAGGGCGTGTCTGCGCCTGCGTACCTTCCGTTGCAGGTGATGAAGAACCGCGCGCGTTTGTAGGCGATGCCGAGTTTTCGCAGCTCGGGCTCGTGCAGGCAACAGGTTCGCCGGGCTTTCACGATAAGGCGCGCCCCGCGTGGACCGATGCCAGGGACGCGCAGGAGCATTTCGAGCGGGGCCATGTTCACCTCTACGGGGAAGTGCTCCAGGTGGTTGACGGCCCAGTTCGCCTTCGGGTCGAGCTGCGGGTCGAGGTAAGGGTTGTCCTCGTCGATTATCTCGCTCACGTCGAACTTGTAGAAGCGCATAAGCCAATCGGCCTGGTAGAGGCGATGCTCGCGATCGAGCTCCACCGCCCCCGATGCGGGCAGGCGCTCATCGGAGGTTACCGGCAGGTAGGCGCTGAAGAACACGCGCTTGAGCGAGAGCGTGCGATAGAGCGCCGCCGATAAATTCAGGATTTGAAAGTCGTTCTCGGGTGTGGCGCCGATGATCATTTGCGTGCTTTGGCCTGCGGGGACGAAAGCCCGTTCGCGTTTCGCTGGTCGATTTTGCGAATAGTATGTCGTGTTCTTGCGCGCGAGGGCGCGTGTGTCGGCATCTTCTGCCATGGAGTCGCGAATCTGGCGCATCGGAGCTAGAAGCTGCTGCTTACGCTTTTGCGGACACAGTAGCGCAAGGCTTCTCTGGGAGGGGAGCTCCAGGTTCACGCTCATGCGGTCGGCCAGGCGTCCCAGCCGATTTATCAGCTCGGGCGAGGTGCCGGGCACGGCCTTCGCGTGGATGTACCCGCGAAACCCATATTCATCGCGCAGGATGCGCAGCGTTTCGATCAGAAGCTCGGTCGTGTAATCGGGGCTTTTCAGAACGCCCGAGCTTACGAACAGCCCCTCGATGTAGTTGCGCCGATAGAAGGAAATCGTCAGGTCGGCAAGCTCGCGCGGGGTGAACGCGACGCGAGTGGTGTCGTTGCTTGCGCGGTTCACGCAGTAGGCGCAGTCATAGACGCAGACGTTGGTCATGAGCACCTTCAGAAGCGAAATGCAGCGCCCATCGGGGGTGAAGCTGTGGCAGCATCCCGCGGCAAGGGCGTTTCCCAACTGCCCGCGCCGCGCCCCTCGGTCGACGCCGGAAGATGTACAGGCAACGTCGTACTTTGCGGCGTCAGCGAGGATTTCCAGCTTGTCGGCGATGTTCATGAGTACACCTGTTCGTTCGAATATTTGTTCGTATTTTAACAAGCTTCGAACCGATGCGCAATGCCTGCGCCTTTCTTTCCCGACGAGGGAGAAAATTCGTCATAATCCCTGTTCGCAGATAGTGAAGCGCGCTATTATTAACTCACAAGGCGATCGCTGCATCGCCGTCTTCTGGATTGCGTTTTACACGCACGATGGGGAAGGGGCAGCCATGCTCTATGACAATATCTTAGTTCCCTACGATGGTTCGGCGTCTGCCGATGCGGCGCTCGAGGAAGCGGCCCGCTACGCGAAAGAGGATCCGGGCTGCGCGCTTCACGTGCTGCAGATTTCGGACATCGAGCATCAGGTGATCGAGCGGCTCGACTCTTCATATGGCGCGGCGGTTCCCGTTGGCATGAGAGAGGCTTTCGAGGATGCCCAAAACGAGGCCCAAAGGAAGCTCGAGCGCGACGTCCGCCTCGCGACGCGCGGGCTTATGAACGAGATCCACGTCGAGGTGCAGATTGAGACGACGATCGGCGTGCAAATCGTCGCGTATGCGGCGGCGCACAACATCGACCTCATCATCATGGGATCGCGCGGCCTCGGCGGTTTGCGCGGCATCCTGGGCAGCGTGTCGAGCTTCGTGCTGAAAGAGGCGAAGGTTCCCGTTCTCGTGGTGAAAGACTAGCGAGCGAAAAAATCCCCCATCTGGAAAGGACGAACCACCAGATGGGGGATTGCTTTTACGTGGTGCCGGCGGCAGGAATCGAACCCGCAACCTACTGATTACAAATCAGTTGCTCTACCGTTGAGCCACGCCGGCATGTGATTTGCGCAAGCAAACATGATAAGTCAAAACGCGCCAACTGAAAAGAGGGAAATCCTGGAAGGAATCGGCGCGCAGCAAGGGGCGTGTCGGGGTGGCGTCGAGGCTGCCCTATATTCCGCCCAGGTCCCGATGACGAGAGCCATTACTCCAATGAGCTCTTTTCTGGCAGTGATGGTTTTGCGTGGGGATATGGCAAGATAAGAGATCCTGCGTGCAACATGCATGAGATAGGAACCGAAGAAAATGCTATCGAAATCTAGTGATAATCGAAATCGGGGGTTGCGGGGGCGTAGGAACCATGCGTCGCGTTTCCTCCTCGTCGTTCTGGTTGCATGTCTTTCCACGGTGGCTGTTTTTGCGCTGGCTGCTTGCTCCTTAAGCGACGGCGGCAACGCGTCTCCCCATGTGGATAACGGAAAGCTGCGCATTTATTACGAGGAACCTTACGCGGTTGTTCCCGAGGGCAGCTTCTACCACGAAAAAGGATTCGGCATGTTTCTCGAGGCGTATTGCTCGCTTTTCTCTTCAAGCGAAGTGAGCGGTCTTGACTCGACGTTTTTGGTGTCGGACGAGGAGGAAGATCATAACTTTCGGTCGCTCTCGATGTTTTCCGAGGTCGATGATGGCGATGTCTCCAGCCAAGATGTGAAAAGCGCCATTGATAACTTCACGCTTCCGCGTCCTGAGATGACCGATCCGGGATTTCGCCTCGTTGACGATATCGACAAAGGAAACGGTGGGTCTATTCTCATTTACGCCGCATATGAGAAGAAGTACAAGGACAAGGCCGGAGAGATACGCGCCGCAAGCTATTTTTGGAACGATCGGCTCATTGGCGTGGGCGTGACGTATCTCGGACCGGTTGAGGGAGAGGATCGCGCGCAGGAAGTCGCTCTCGCCGAGAACATGCTGAGAAACGCGGAAATCATCCATTAACGTGGTGCCGGGCGGGGGGGTGTCGCTTGGCTGGGTCGGGCGAGGAGGTGCGGCTTGGTGTGCCCCGGTGCCTTCTCGCCCGCTTAATCAAGTGGTTGCGCTATTCCTTCGCGCCCCATTCTTCGTAATATGCGTCGATAGCAGCTTTGATGTCGTCGTTGATGAGGACCTCACCCTGCACTTCGCGGTTGTAGAGGTACTCGGTCACTTCGGCCATGTTTACGATGCTCGCCGTGGGGAAGCCGTACTTCTCCGACACCTCGTCGCAGGCGCATTTCACGCCGCCCTTGCCGACCTCCATGCGATTGAGCGAGACCATAAGGCCTTTGACCTCGATATTCGCGGCGCCAGTGATGAGGGGGTAGGTCTCGTCGATCGACTTGCCCGACGTGGTGACGTCTTCCACCATGACAACGCGGTCGCCGTCTTCGAGCACGTGCCCGAGCAGGTTGCCGCCTTCGCCGTGGTCTTTCGCTTCCTTACGATTCGAGCAGTACTTCACCTCTTTGCCGTAGAGCTCGTGAAGCCCCATCGCCGTCACGACCGACAGGGGGATGCCCTTGTACGCGGGGCCGAACACGACGTCGAAGTCGAGCCCGAAGTTGTCGTGGATCGCGCGCGCGTAGGAGAGACCCAGGCGATGCAGCTGGTCGCCCGTCACATAGGCGCCTGCGTTCATGAAAAACGGGGACTTGCGGCCGCTTTTCAATGTGAACTCGCCGAACTTGAGCACATGGCTTTCGACCATGAACTCGATGAACTCCTGCTTGTACTGCTCCATGGGACGTCCTTTCCCTGTCGTGCGCGTGGCCGCGCGATTCGTTTTCGCGGTATGATTCCACTATACAAGAACTCGACGCCCGCGGTGGACACTGATCGCCTGCGGGCGGATTTCCCGAAAGGCGCTCACGTGATTTACCTCGACAATGCGGCGACGACGCTTAAGAAACCCGACGGTGTGGCTCGCACGGTGGCCGACGCGATCGGCTCGTTCGGCGGTCCGGGGCGCGGGTCGCACGCGGCGGCGTTCGCGGCGAGCATGGCCGTGTTCGAGGCGCGCTCTGCTGTGGCGGCGCTGCTCGGTGCGCCGGACGCTTCCCGTGTATCGTTTAGCATGAACGCTACGATGGCGCTCAATATCGCCCTTGCGGGTCTTTTGCCTGATGGGGGACGCGCTATTACCACGGCTGCGTCGCACAACTCGGTGCTGCGGCCGCTCTTCCGCGCTCGCGACATGCGCGGGGCCCAGGTGGAGGTTGCCCGCATTCTTCCTGATGGGTCGCTTGACTGGGAATCCTACGAGCGCGCGCTCGAGGGGGGCGCGAACCTGGTCGCCGCCACGCACGCGTCGAACGTGACGGGCGATGTGTACGACGTCGCGCGCATGGCTGCGATGGCGCACGACGCGGGCGCGCTGTTCGTTCTGGATGCGGCGCAGACAGCGGGCGCGATGCCGGTTGATATGGCCGCGCTTGGGGCGGACGTGCTTTGCTTCACCGGGCACAAAAGCCTCTACGGCCCGCAGGGGACAGGCGGCCTCATCGTTCGCGAGGGGCTTGAGGTGGAGCCGCTTCTCGAGGGCGGGTCGGGCGTGCACAGCTTCGACGAGCGCCAGCCGCTATTCATGCCAGAGGCGCTTGAGGCGGGGACGGAGAACGCGCACGGTCTGGCGGGGCTTGCCGTTGGCGTGGAATACGTGGCGCAGAAAACGCCGGCTGCGATCGCTGCCCAGGTGGCGGGGCTTGTCGAGCGCTTTGAGCGCGGGTTGGCGAGCATTCCTGGGATCGTGGTGTACGGCGGGCACGCGAGCTTTGGGCGCTCGGGAATCGTCGCCTTCAACATCGGCGACGCCGACTCGGGCGAGGTCTCCGCGCGACTCGATGCTGATTTCGGCATTTGCACGCGCCCCGGCGCCCACTGCGCGCCGCTTATGCACAAGGCGCTCGGCACGGCTGAGCAGGGCGTTGTGCGCGTGAGCTTCTCCAGCTTCAACACGCAGGCTGAGGTTGACGCCACGCTTGAGGCTGTGGAGAGAATTGCGTGTCGAGCGAGCTAGAGAACGCCGTGCGGCGCGGCGGGACTGCGGCCGGGCGATGGGGTTGCGTAATCATGCGGCGGCGGGGTCTTGCGGTCGCGCGGTGTGGTTGTGGGGTAGAGCCGTGCGGTGGGGGGCGTGCTGCCGTGCGGCGTGACGGTGCGGCGGTGGGCGCACAGCGGGGTTGTGTACAAAAACGACGATAGTTTTCAAATATAGTATGGCTACTAATTAAAATATTCCCCAAAATCTAGCAAAGTGGGGAATATCTCTGCGCATTCCGTTAATTGAGGCGACGAAGTGAGGGAATACGCCGCGAGACTATCTCTTGTTTTGCAAATTATCGTCATTCTTGTACAGCTAGAGTCCTAATTAATTGAACGGCAGAGCGCTGACCTGCAGTTTTGAATTACAAAGGTTCCTTATAAATGCGATTTCTTGCGTTTCCCACCTAAGAAGGCGAGCTTTAGTTGTGCATATTGCGTGCGCGGTGTTCTCGTGAGTCCGATTTCGTACTACAGTACAATAATAGTACGAAATCGGACTAAAGGGCAAGGATGAGCAAAGGGAATTCGACGCTCGACATAAACGCGATGGGCAACTCAAACGCGGCAAGCTCGGCGGACACGACCGCGCCAGGCGAAGCGAGGTTGGCAAGTGCAAGCCCGCTGAGCGACTCGAGCCCGATGGGCGCTTCGGGCCCGTTGGGCACTTCTGTCCCAGGCAATATCGCGCGCGCCTACGAGGCGCTCGATAGTTTTTGGCGTGAGCAGAACCAGCTCTATCGCGACGTTGCGACGTCGTTTGGAATCTCCGAGAGCGCATTTAGCATTCTGTACGCCATCTTCCTTGCGGGCGAAAAGGGCATCTCTCAGCGTGACATTTGCGTGCAGATGTGCATCGGCAAGCAAACGGTGAACAGCTCCATCCACAAGCTCGAACGCGAGGGTGTGGTCGTGCTCAAGAGCGGTCCGGGCCGTCGCGGTCTGCTCGCGCATCTGACTCCGGTGGGCCTTGAGCTCGCCGAGCGTACCATCGTCCCTATGATCGAGGCAGAGCTTGCGGCGCTGAGGGAATTCGACGACAGGGAGCTCGTGCTGTCGCTTCTCCTCGGGCGGCGCTACACCGATGCTCTGCGCTCGCATTTCGCGGATATCCCCGGGGTGCTCCTGACCTCGCAAAGCAGCAAGGCCGCGCTTCTGGATGGCGAAGCTGCGCTCCGAGGAGTCAAGGCTGCAGCGCAAGGCGACGCTTCCGCACCTCGGAACGACGGGGCTGCCAAGCGCGGCGGGGAGGGCGAGGGTGCGCCCTCGGGCGAGTGTCTTTCCTCTCCGAATAAGAAAGTACGATAAGCCATGGCGATCCAGATTTCCGACCATTTCACGCTCGGGCGGCTCGCGCGATTCACCGCCCCCACCTGCGCCATGATGCTTTTCACCTCGATCTACGGCGTGATCGACGGCCTGTTCGTGTCGAATTTCGTCGGCAAGGAATCCTTCGCTGCCTTAAACCTTGTCTATCCGCTGTTCATGATGCTCGGTGCGCTCGGGTACATGTTCGGAACGGGCGGTACGGCGCTCGTCGCCAAAACGATGGGGGAGGGCGACGACAAGCGTGCCCGCGGGCTGTTCTCGCTTATCGTGTACGCGACGCTCATCGTGGGTATTGCATGCGGGGTCGTGGTGTTCGTGGCCGTAGGGTCTGTCGCCGGTGCGTTAGGGGCCGAAGGATCGCTGCTTGAGGAATGCGTCGTGTACGGCAGCATCCTGGCGTTCTCGCTTCCATTCTTCATGCTGCAGGAAACCTTCCAGAGCCTGTTGACCGCTGCAGGCAAGCCCAAAGTGGGGCTTTGCGTCATGGTGGTTGCCGGCGTCGCCAACATCGCGCTCGACGCCCTGTTCATCATCGTGCTCCAGTGGGGCTTGGCGGGCGCTGCCCTGGCGACAGCGATAAGCGAGGTCCTTGGCGGCGCGATCCCGTTCCTCTATTTTGCGCGGCCGAACTCGAGCACGCTGCGCCTGGGTCGCCCGCTTATCGACGTGCGGGCTTTGGGGCGCGTCTGCGTGAACGGCTCGTCGGAGCTTGTCTCGAACCTTTCCATGTCGCTCGTGTCGATGGTCTACAACTTCCAGCTGATGGCTTATATCGGTCCTGATGGCGTCGCGATTTACGGCGTTATCCAGTACGTTGCGTGGATCGCCGTGTCGCTCCTCATGGGCTTCACAGTCGGATCCTCGCCCATCATCAGCTACCACTACGGTGCGAAGAATTCCGCCGAGCTCAAGGGCTTGTTCCGCACCTGTCTAGGCGTGATGGTGGCGGGGGGCGTGCTGATCACCGTGCTGACGCATCTCTTTGCGCACCCGCTTGCGGCGGTGTTCGTGGGATACGACCCCGCCCTGTGCGAGATGACCATCGCCGCCCTCGGCGAGTATTCGCTCGCGTTCATCTTCGTGGGCGTGAGCATTTTCGGCTCGGCGTTCTTCACTGCGCTCAACAACGGCCTCGTCTCGGCGCTCATATCGTTTTTGCGCACGCTCGTGTTCGAGTGCGCGGCGGTGATGTTTTTGCCTGCGATCATCGGCGTCGACGGCATCTGGCTTTCCATCGTGGTCGCCGAAATCGCATCGATGTTTCTTACCGGCGGTTTTCTCGTCGGCCTGCGCAAACACTACGGTTATGTCTAGCGCCCTCCGCGTCGCGGAAGGTGCGCCCCGCTTTCGCTCGCCGCGGCGTGCCCGTGCGCTTTGTGAGGATAATGCGGTGATGGGAGTGCTGTTGTATCATGGGGGCGAACAATGAGCGCCCCTTCTCGGGCGCCGCAAAAGGAGAACCTGTGGAACAAAAACCCTCATTTGACAAGCGCTTTGCGCTGCTTATCGACGCGGACAACGTCTCATCGAAGTACATCAAGCCCATTCTCGACGAGCTTTCGAAGTACGGCACCATCACCTACAAGCGCATTTACGGCGACTGGACGAGCACCCTGCATGCCAAGTGGAAAGACGCGCTGCTCGACAATTCCATCACGCCGATTCAGCAGTTCAGCTACACCGTCGGCAAGAACGCCACCGACTCGGCCATGATCATCGACGCGATGGACATCCTCTATACGAACTCGGTCGAGGGCTTCTGCCTCGTGTCGAGCGACAGCGATTTCACGCGCCTGGCGAGCCGTATCCGCGAGAGCGGCCTTACGGTGATCGGGATGGGCGAGAAGAAAACGCCCACGCCGTTTCGCAAGGCATGCGACATTTTCACCACGCTTGAGCTGCTCATCGGCGAGGCGCGCCGCGACAAGGCGAACGGCTCCTCATCGAGCCTGACCATCGAGGAAGTCGAGCGCGCAGTCGTCGACATCATCACCGACAACCAGAACAACGGGAAGTCGACGGGTTTGGGCGAGGTGGGAAGCCGCCTGCTCAAGCGTTACCCCGACTTCGACGTGCGCTCGTTCGGGACAAACCTGCTCTCGAAGCTTCTCGGCGAGTTCAAGAGCGTCACCATTCGCAAGGACGGCTCGAACGTGCGGGTCGAGCTTGCGGAAGGCGCCGAGCATGAGCGTGCGGCGGCTGAGAGGCCTTCTGATTCCGAGGGCGTTGGCGAGCAAGCGGGCGAGCAAGCTGAAACTGCGTGCGCTTCCGAGGATTCGGAGAGCGAGGGTGGCGAGGATGCGTCCTCGCACAGCTCTAAGTCGCGCCGCCGCAGCCGCCGTCGCCGTAAATCCTCCAAGGTTTCTGGCGTTGAACAGGGTGAATCTGCCGATACGAAGGCTGATGAGACAATCGACGGGCAGCGGGAGGCAACCTCTGAGACTGCTGAGTCGCAGACGGTATCGGCCGATCAGCGGGGTAAGTCCAGCGATTCGCCCGCAGGGGAGCAGGAGGTTGCTTCCGATGAGACTGGCGTCTCGCAGGCCGAAGAGGTCGAGGCTCAAGTTGCGGCAGCCGGTGAGGCTAAGCCGGCCGAGGGCGATGGGGCGAGCAAGAAAAAGGCGCCCACCGCGCGAAAGAACAAGGCGGCTGCTGGGACTGACCAGGCTGGCAAGGCGCAGGTTGCCGACGAGGCGAACCGTGCCGGCAAGGACCAGGAGCAGGTGGCAAGCGATTCCAGCGAAGACAGCAAGTCCCAGGCGCCCGCGAAACGCCGCCGCAGCCGTTCGCGTAAGGCTCCTGCGGCTCCTACGGCCCCTGATGACTTCATCCGCGCGGAAGTGGCGGCGTCGGGCAAGGACGGCATGGCCGTTGCTGAGCTCTCGAAGCGCGTGCGCACGCGCTTCAAGTCCTTCAAAGTTCGCGAACTCGGGTATCCGCATCTTGCAGGTTACCTCGCCGACGTCGAGGGCGTGCGCGTGTACAAGCAAGGCCGTGAGAACTGGGTCGCGAAGGAATAACGGAGCCCCCGACGTCAAAGATCTACGGCGCGGAGCCGGCGAACTACCTACTTCTCGTCACCTGCCGTCAAATCGTGGCATGCGACGAAGGCTGCTAGGTCGTCTTCCCAGGTGGGCATCTCGAACACGCCTGTCAGGCGCGCCATCATGTTATCGAGTTCGATGCGGTAGCCGTGCTCGGGCTTGCTCGCTCCGCGCAGGTTGCCGATCGGCTCTCCCACAAGCTCGAAGGCGCGTTCGAAGAACTCGAAGCGGCTCGTCACGCCCGTGCAGGCGGCATGGAAGGTGCCGAACTCGTTGGACTCCATAACTGCCACGACGGCCTTCGCGAACGTGTCGGCAGAGGTGGGGCACGCGAACTGGTTCGCGGGCACGTACACGGTGCGACCTTCGCGGCTCGCCTTCAATGCGCGAGGGAGGATGTCGTCGGGTTCGGCGGTGTAGACCCACGACGAGCGCACGATGATGTGGCGGCGGTTGAGCTCGCACACGAACCGTTCGCCAGCAAGCTTTGACTTGCCGTAAACATGCGGCGGGTCGGTCGGATCGAACTCGTTGAAGGGGTGCTCGGACGCGACGGGGAACAGGTCGTCGGTCGAAAGATGCACAAGCGTTGCCCCCACGGAGGCGCTCGCTATGGCGAGGTTACGCGCGCCGAGCGCGTTCACCTGGTAGGCGCGGTCCGGGTTGGCCTCGGCCTCGGTGCGGCTTGCGAGCGCGGCGCAGTTGATTACGAAAGAAGGTCTCTCCGACTCGGCGAAGGCGAGGCTTCGTTGCAAATCGACGATATCGAGTTCCCTGTCGGTCGTCACGACGCGATATCGGTTGTGGTCGAGTCGCGCGCTGATCGTGCGGCCCATGCGCCCGGCGGCGCCGGTGATCCATACGGTTGCCTGAGACTCAACGCTCATGGACGGATGCTCCTTCGTTGTACGGTTCGTTTTCGTTTCGTCTTCCGAAACCGCACTATCTTAACGCAAGTTTCGTGCTTGCGGTTGCGCAAGCGTTTTCATCGCTTATCATGTTTGTTTGGCTTGTGCATCGAATTGCGCAAGCGAGGAAATCAACGGTTCAGGCGGGATGGCCGCCTGACATGGGGAAGGACTCTCATGAATATTGCACTACCCGATGGCTCGGTAAAAGAGCTCGCTGCCGGCGCGACCGTCGCCGACGTTGCGGCTTCCATCGGCGCGGGCCTTGCGAAGGCTGCGCTGGCTGGCAAGGTTGACGGCACACTGGTCGACCTCACAGCAACCGTGACGGATGGGGCAACCGTTGAGATCATCACCGCGAAAAGCCCTGAGGCGCTCCACATCATGCGCCACTCCTGTGCCCACATCATGGCGGAAGCCGTGCAGGAGCTCTATCCCGGCACGCAGATCGCCTTCGGCCCTGCGACCGACGACGGCTACTTCTACGATTTCGAGCTTCCTAACAATATCTCCTCCGACGACTTCGGGTCCATCGAGAAGAAGATGGCCGAAATCGTCAAGGCAGACGAGCCTTTCGTGCGCGAGGTCGTGAGCATCGACGAAGCAAAGAAAATCTTCGCTGACCAGCGCTTCAAGCTCGAGCACATCGACGATTTGACCGACCAGGAAATCTCGATCTACCGCCATGGGTCCTTCGTTGACCTGTGCGCCGGTCCGCACGTTCCCTCCGCCGGTAAGATCGGCGCCTTCAAGATGATGAAGCTCGCCGGTGCCTATTGGCGCGGCGACGCGACGCGCGAGCAGTTGCAGCGTCTCTACGGCACGGCCTTCTTCAAGAAGTCGGAGCTCGAAGAGTACCTGCACAACCTTGAAGAGGCCGAGAAGCGCGACCATCGCCGCATTGGCCGCGAGATGGACATCTTCATGATGCGCGACGAGGCACCGGGCTTCCCGTTCTTCCTGCCCAACGGCATGATCTTGAAGAACACGCTGCTCGACTATTGGCGCGAGATCCACAAAAAGGCCGGCTATGTGGAAATCTCCACGCCGATGATCATGAACAAGCAGCTGTGGCAGACGTCGGGCCACTGGGACCACTACAAGGACAACATGTACTCGACGGTCATCGACGAAGAAGAGTATTGCGTGAAGCCGATGAACTGCCCGGGCGGCGTGCTCGTGTACGCGTCCAAGCCGCATAGCTATCGCGACCTGCCTATTCGTGCGGGCGAGATCGGACTGGTACACCGCCACGAGATGAAGGGCGCGCTGCACGGCCTGTTCCGCGTGCGCTGCTTCAACCAGGACGATGCGCACCTTTTCGTGCGCCCCGACCAGCTGACCGAGGAAATCGTGGGCGTCGTCAAGCTCATCGACTCGGTGTACCAGCAGTTCGGGTTCACCTACCACGTCGAGCTTTCCACGCGTCCTGAGGATTCGATGGGCTCTGACGAGGATTGGGCCGCAGCCGAGGCCGGCCTTAAGACCGCGCTTGAAGAGCTCGGCATGGAATACGAGGTCAACGAGGGCGATGGCGCCTTCTATGGCCCCAAGATCGACTTCCACCTGACCGACTCGCTCGGACGCACCTGGCAGTGCGGCACCGTGCAGCTCGACTTCCAGATGCCGCAGAACTTCGATCTGGAATACACCGACGCGGACGGCTCGAAGAAGCGCCCGGTCATGCTCCATCGCGTGTGCTACGGCTCGGTCGAGCGCTTCATCGGCATCCTGATCGAGCATTATGCGGGCAAGTTCCCCGTATGGCTCGCGCCGATGCAGGTGAAGGTGCTTCCCGTTTCCGAGAAGAGCCGCGATTACGCGCACAAGGTCGCCGACGCGATCGAGGCGTCCGGCATCCGCGTCGTGGTGGACAACCGCGACGAGAAGATCGGCTACAAGATCCGCGAGGCGCGCTCCATCGACCGCGTGCCCTATATGGTGATCGTGGGCGAGAAGGAGGCCGAGGAGGGCACCATCTCCGTGCGCGACCGCACGAACGAGACGCACCCCTCCACGATCGAGGATTTCTGCGCGAAGGTATGCGAGGAGATTCGCACGCGCGCGTAATCTCGTGTGACCTGGTATAACCTTGTGATTGGCTGTTGCGGCGGGCTGTCCTGCGATGGGCGCCCGCCGTTTTTATTGATTTCGGTTGGAGGCTTGGAAGATGCGCACGGCGGCATGTCGCTTGCATAAGGGGTTTTCGCTCGAGAAGCGGATGGAGGGCGCGAAGGCGGCGCTCGAGTTCGAGCCCTCCGCTCGTCGGGGGGCGTGGCGCCGCTGGGCGCCCGAAGGGGGAGTGCGCCCCGATGACGAGGCGTTTTCCCGCGTCGTGCTCGATCTGGGGTGCGGCAAGGGCGAGTACACGGTGGCGCGTGCCGAGGCCGACCCCGAGACGCTTTTCGTGGGCATCGACGTCGACCCCATCTGCGTCATGCGATCGGCCGAGGCGGCATGCGAGGCGGGCGCGGGAAACGTCGTCTTCCTGCACGATGAGGACCCTGACGTTCTTGAGCTGTTCGGCGAAGGGGAGCTTGCAAGCATCCTCATCAACTTCCCGACGCCGTTTCCCAAGAAGAAGCGCGCGCCCCGTCGCCTGACCTACCTCGATCGCCTGATGAAGTACCGCCGCGTGCTTGAAGAGGGCGGCACCGTGCGCATGCGCACCGACTCCACCCCGTTTCGCGACTTCTCTTTAACGCAGCTCGAGCTGGCCGGTTATAAGATCGAGTGGGAAACCGACGACGTGCGCGGGATGTTCCCCGATGAGCCGTGGAGCGGCTACGAGCGCAAGCTCGTGGCGAAAGGCGCGCCGGTCGTGGGTTTTTGTGCGGTGCCGGGGCCTGCCCCCGAGCATGCGGAGCAAACCGCGCCGCTCTCGCTTGTGAGCTACCTTCCCGAGGATTTGGAGAACCTCGACTACATCCCCTTCGGCATGCAGGGCTCGATCGACAACATCGTCGGCTACAACGCGAACCGTCGCAAGAAGGGGCTGCCCGACTGGCGCCCGCCCATCGTTTAGCTGAGTTGGTAGAATTGCCCGTCCCGCCTGTGCGCGGCAGATGATAGCATGGGGAAACGACACCGGTTGGGAAGGGGCGTTTCGTGAGCAGTCCATCAATGCGGGGCTATTGCGACAAAATGCGGCAGGCGAACAAGGAGGCGCGGGCGACGGTTATCGCGCTGGCCTGCATTATCATCGTGTGGCTTGTCGGCGGCTTCGGGCTTGCCGGAACGGATATCGAGGTGTTTCACACGCCGCTTTGGATCATCGGCGGGTGTGTGGCGCCATGGATCGCCGCGATCGTCGCCGCGGTCGTGTTGAGCCGTCGCGTCTTCGTCGATTTCGACTTGGACGACGATTCGACCGATGCCTCCGCCACCGATGGGGCATGCGAGGAGGCTGCGCGCCATGAGTAACCTCGTTGCACTCGTGCCCCTTGTCTTATTCCTTATCCTTGCGCTTGCGGTGAGCCTTGTTGTGCGCCGGCGCACGCATGTGGCCGGCGGCGGTTTCGTGAAGGAATACTTCATCGGTAATCGCGCCCTTGGCGGATTCGTACTCGCTATGACGACGATCGCAACCTACGGCTCGGTGAGCTCGTTCGTGGGCGGCCCCGGGCAGGCGTGGCTCGTTGGCTGGGGCTGGGTTTACATGGCAGTTGTGCAGGTCACAGCCCTCGTTCTGCTCTACGGCATCCTGGGGAAGAAAATGGCGCTCGTCTCGCGCAAGCTCGATGCCGTCACCGTGATCGACGTCATCCGCGCGCGCTATTCCTCCAACGCGCTCGCCAACGTGAGCGCGGTCGTGGTCGTGCTCTTCTTCGCGGCGACGATGGTCGCGCAGTTCGTGGGCGGTGCGAAGCTCTTCGAGGCGGTCACCGGGTACTCGTATTTGGTGGGTCTTGTGCTCTTCGGCGTCGCGGTCGTGCTGTTCACCACCATCGGCGGCTTCCGCGGGGTTGCGGTGACCGACGCGATATGCGGTGTCGCTATGCTTATCGGCATCTTTGTGCTCGCGGCGGGCATCCTCACCGCTGGCGGCGGCTACGAGAACATCATGGACACCATCCGCGCAAACCGCCCCGAGATGCTCGAGCCCTTCGGCGGCGGCTCCATGCCTGCGTCGCTGTACTTCACGCAGTGGCTGCTTGTGGGCATTTTCACGTTCGTCCTGCCCCAATCGGCGGTGCGCTGCATGGGCTTCAAGAACACCAAAGCGCTCCACGGCGCGATGGTCATGGGTACGGTCATTATCGGCCTCATGATGATCGGCGTGACCTCCCTCGGCGTGCTGTCCGCAGGCGTGCTCACCGGCGACCTCGCCAGCTACGGCGGCAGCGTCGACAACATCATCCCGCAGGCCATCGCGCAGACGCTTCCACCCTGGCTTGCCGGCGTGGCTATCATAGGCCCGATTGCGGCGTCGATTTCCACGGTTTCGTCCCTGCTCATCGCTTCGTCGTCGGCGATTATCAAGGATGTCTACCTGCATCATTGCGAATCGGCTGGTAAAAAGCCCACCGAGCGCACTATCGCGCGTTCGAGCCAGGCTGTCACGCTCTGCGTGGGAGCGATCGTGTTCGTGCTAGCGATCGTCCCGCCCGATGTCATCTGGAAGATCAACATGTTCGCGTTCGGCGGCCTTGAGACGGCGTTTTTCTGGGTGCTCGTGTGCGGTCTGTTCTGGAAGCGCGCGGGGAAATGGGGTGCGCTGTTATCGATGATCGGCGGCACCGCCTCGTACTGCTTGTGCATGGCGCTCGGATTCAAGGTGATGGGCCTGCATCAAATCGTAATCGGCATCACGGTCGCGGGCGTGCTCATGGTAGTGGGAAGCCTCCTCGGGCGACGGGATGCGGCGGAGGAGAAGCGCATGCGCGAGGTGTTCTTTCCCGAATAGGAAATCGCGAAGGAAACTAACCGTTGCATAAAGAAGCCGGGCCGCGTGAGTGCGACCCGGCTTCGTGCGTTGTGGCCAGCTGCGACTGAGATTCTCCCGCGGCGGCTTCGCGCGACTGGGCTTCTCCTACCTCGGCTGCTGCGTTTCCTGCCGTTTCGCCCGTCGGCTTGCCGCGGGCCTCGTTAGCGTTCCTTCTTTTCGCGGTTCATCATGCGGCCAATTTCGCTTTGTCGGCGCCGATGCTCGCGAACTGCCGCCTGAGCGAGCCTCTTGCGGCGTTCTTCGCGCTGTTGCGCCGCTTTCTCGACGATGTCGCCGCGCGGTCCTTCCTCGATGTACTGCTCGATTTCGTCTTTGTGCGCAGCGATGTCCTGGGCCGCAGAGTCGAGCAGCGCGTCGAGCGCTCGCTTCCGTTCGGTCTTGCGCTGCAAGGCGAAAGCGGCTTCTTGCCAGGGGATATCCTCGTCCTTCGATTCGCTTGCGTGCACGGCGAGGCGTGCGGCAGCTTCCTGGCGCACCATCATGCGCTCCATATCCAAGTGCTCGTGCAGAATCGTGCGGATGTCGCTCGGGTGCGCGGCGATTTCCTGCACCGCAACAATCGGCTTCGCGTCGATCACGCGGTAGGTGAGCGATGCCAGAAACGGCATGAGGAAAACGGTCACGGCACCTGCGGCGACGAGCGTGCCTGCGACGTCTTGGGTCATCGCGCCCGCCTTCACGGCCACCGACGTCACCGCGACGATGAGCGGCAGCGCCGTCGTGCAGTAGAGCGCCACAGTGATGCGGTTGTGCATGGACAGCTTGTCCTCGCCCTTGCCGAGCGAGAGCGCCACGACGATAGGCACGGCTCGCACCAAAAGCAGCGCGCAGATGAACAAGACGAGCAGGAGCGGGTTCTCGCCCACGCCGGCGAGGTCGATCTTCGCGCCGGAGACGACGAAGAACACGGGGATGAGGAACCCGTAGCCGATCGCGTCGAGCTTCGATTCGAGCTCATGGTCGCCTTCGGGGATGATGTAGCGCAAAACGAAGCCGGCGGCGAACGCGCCGAGCACGATGTCGAGGCTGAACACGGCCGATACGGTGACGAGCCCGATCAAAAGCACCACGGTCACCCGCACGAACGTTTGCGAGGTGGTGTTGCGCTTGTGCATGAGGAACTGGTGGATGCGGTGCCCGCCGCGGCGCGCCTTTGCCGGCACGATGGCCATGATCACGCATATGGCGACGAAGATCGCGAGGATGAGCAGCGTCTGCCATTTGCTGCGCGACGAGAGCAGGAGCGCCATGGCGAGCACGGGGCACAGCTCGCCCCAGGTGCCAAACGACAGGATGCCCTCGCCGACGGGGGTCCCCTCGAGGTCTCGCTCCTTGATGATCGGCATGAGCGTGCCGAGCGCCGTCGTGGTGAGCGCGATGGCCACAGCGAGCCCGTCGATGTGGCTTACGGAGAGGCTCGGCGACAAAAGCACGAGAACAAGCGCGATCGCCATGCTGATAAACCAGGTGGCAAGCCCCTTCTTCCCCTGTTTTCCCGAAAGGCTCTTCGGGTTGATCTCATAGCCTGCAAGGAGGAACAAAAACGCAAGGCCAAGCTCGGAGAGCATGTCGATTGAGTCGGTCAGCTCGATGACCCCCGCCATGTAGGGCCCTAATAGCGCGCCCGCCAAAAGGAGGATGACGGTTTCGGGTACGAGTCCGCGCGGGACGAGCTTGGCGATGATGGGGGCTGTCGCGGCGACGAGTGCAGCGGTGAACAGCGATATGAAATCGGTGGGCATGAGGTCTTCTTTGCTGACGGTTCGGCGGTCTGCTAGTCTGCGAGGTACTCCTGCAGTTTCGGCCACAGCCGGGCCGCTTCGGCAAGCCCCTGCTCGTACAACGCGAGCAGCTTCTCGGCGTCGTGCTCCATGGAGGACACGGTGACAGGCTCGGGCGGGCGGATCACGAAGATGCGCCCCGCTGCTTGTTCGCGCTCGATCCAGCGGTAAAGGCGGTTGTACTCGTAGTGGCGATACTGCAGGCGATCAATATAGTACGGGTAGTCGGCATAACGCTGACGCATGAGCGCCATGAGCTTGTTCGGCTTCTTCTCGTAGCTAGCGGCTTGGGTGAGCACGACGATGTGCTTGCTTGCGCCGGTGAGCATCGAGTGGAGAAGCGGCACGCTGTCGGAGGTGCCGCCGTCGAGAAGCAGCTTGCCGTCTGCCTCGACGATCTGGCTCACGAGCGGCATCGATGACGACGCGATGAGATAGGGCAGGTCATCGTGGTAGTCGCGCACCTTATGGTAGTCGGCCTCGCCGGTTTCGAGGTTGGTCGACACGGCTTCGAATCGGATGGGCGAGCGGCGAAACGCCTCGTAGTCGAACGGGTCGAGCACGTCGGGAATCTCGTGGAAGGCGAACTCGCGGCCGTAGGCGTTTCCCGTGTGGACGAAGCTCTGCATCGACAGGTAGCGGTTGTCGGCGGCATACTTCACGTTGATCAGGCTTGACCTGCCGGGCGCGCCCGCCACGTAGTTCCCGCCGCAAAGCGCGCCCGCCGACACGCCGACGACGTATTCGCAGAAAAGCTTTTGGTCCATGAAGAAATCGAGCACGCCCGCGGTGAACTGCCCGCGCATCGCCCCGCCTTCGAGCACGAGGTTCGCGTGGGCAAGCGGTACACCCTCCCACGCGGGCGCCTTGTGCATGCGGGCATGCTCGCTGCCGCCTTCGCCTGGTTCCCTGTTCTCATCTGCGCTGCTGGTCGCGCAATTTGAAAGCTGGTCTTCCGTAGGCTCGCTCATGGGGCACCCTTTCTCTTCTCGGGTGCCATTATAGTTCAGATTCATGCCGTTCCAGTAACGCCTCGTTTACGTTTCGCGGGTAAGCGATACAATACGTTGATGCAAGCGTCGGGTTTGACGCCCGATGCGGAACCTGGTTTCAAATCACTTGTTCAGGAGGAAGGGAACATGAGCGAAATGGTAACCTCTTCGGATTTCGATGAGAAGGTTCTGAAATCCGACGTCCCCGTTCTTGTGGATTTTTTCGCGACATGGTGCGGCCCGTGCCGCATGCTCGGCCCCGTTGTCGAGGAAGTCGCCGCTGAGAAGGCCGGCGAGGCCAAGGTGTACAAGCTCGACATCGATCAAAGCCCCGACATCGCGCAGCGCTACGGCGTGATGAGCGTGCCGACGCTGATTCTGTTCGAGGGTGGCGCGCCGAAGCGCCAGATGGTGGGCGCGCAGCCGAAGCAGAACGTGCTCGCGCTGTTCGCGTAAACTGTATTATCCGAGCGCAATGGGAAGGCGCTGCGGGGCGACGTTCGCCTTGCAGCGCCTTTTTGCGTTTCGAGGGTATACTCTGTGAGAACGGGATGCAATCGGGTGAAAGGCGGAAATGCCATGAACGAAAACGACGTGCTCGACGTGGCGGTGATCGGCGCGGGCCCCGCTGGGCTCACGGCAGGGCTCTATGCGGCGCGCGCGGGGCTTTCAGTCGCCATCTACGAGAGGATTTCCCCTGGTGGGCAGCTTGCTCAAACCGAGCGGGTGGAAAACTACCCGGGCTTTGCAGAAGGCGCCGACGGCTTCGAGCTCGCTTGGGCGATGAAGGAGCAGGCGGAGCACTTCGGGGCTGTTATCGTGAGCGAGGAAGTGACGGCGGTCGACTTTTCGGGCGAGGTGAAGACGCTCACGACGCCTTTCGGCCAGCATAAGGCGAGAAGCGTCATCGTGGCGACGGGCGCGCGGCCGCGCAAGATGGGCCTTGCGGGGGAAGACGAGCTCGCAGGACGCGGCGTGTCGTATTGCGCGACCTGCGATGGCAACTTCTTTCGCGGGAAAAGCGTGTGCGTGCTCGGCGGCGGGAACACTGCCGCAGCGGACGCGAAGTACCTCGCGCGCATCTGCGAGCGCGTCTACCTCATCCATCGCCGCGACACGCTGCGCGCCTCGGCGGTCGACCGCGAGCGCCTCTCCTCGCTTCCCAACGTTGAGTTCGTGTGGAACTCGCGCATTGCCGATCTGCGCTCGGAAGAGGGGCGTCTTTCCGCCGTGGAGGTCGAGGATGTGGCAACCGGAGCGCGGAGGATGCTTCCTGCCGAAGGGCTGTTCGTCGCAATCGGGACGATTCCCAATACCGATTTTCTCGAGGGCGCGCTTTCTGTTGACGAGGGCGGCTACATCGTGGCCGATGAGTCGGGCGCTACGAGTGTGCCCGGCGTGTTCACAGCGGGCGATGTGCGCGCGAAGGGCTTGCGCCAGGTGGTGACGGCCGTCTCCGACGGGGCGATAGCCGCCGAGAGCGCCGCCGCATACGTCGCCTCGCGGTAACGGGTGTGCGAGAGTGCGAGCGAGGCCGTTTGTAAAATCGAAGGTAAAATCAGGTTTGACGCAAATAAGGCGTCGTTTCAATAGGGCCCGTATTGGGGTATAGTGTCGGAGGCGTATAAGCTTGCGATAACGAGGAGAGAGATGATGCGTTCGCTTCGAAAGGGCATCGTCGCATTTGCGATGTTCGCACTACTCAGTACGATTCCTGCTGTGGCCTGGGCTGATGGCACTATCAACGCGGAACCCGCTGCGAATGGGGCGCTTCAGGCGGGCCAGGTTGCCACCTGGGACTGCTCCGATGGGGGCATCGCTCCCGAGAGCGTTTACGGCCGCGTGGACAAGCCGACGGTCACCTTCGTCACGCAGGGCACGTTCTATCAGGACACTGCCCGCAACATGCTCGATTATATCAACGAGGCCCGCAGCGCAGTGGGCGCGGCCCCTCTGACGTGGAGCTACGAGCTCGAGGTCTGCGCGATGCAGCGTGCCGCCGAGATTTCGATCAGTGGAATTTACGGCCCCTTCTTCAGCCATACGCGTCCGAGTGGCGAGGATTGCTTCACTGTGGTTGATGATGTCATGCTGAGCAACTCCTACTACGCGCTCGGCGAGAACATTCTTGGGACAACGTACGACGTAGCGGAAGCTAACGATTGGTGGACAAACTCTCCCGGCCACTATGCGAACATGATCAACGAGGACTTCAACACGGTCGGCGTTGCGTGCTTCGATGGCTATTGGGTCGAGGTCTTCGGCTATCAACCGTTCGAGACCACCGAGTAGGCTGCCGTAAACGGAACCTACTACGTCAATATCGAAATGGGCCAGTGCAACCTCGGCCTCTTCTTCCCCGATTTCGAGGCGGGCGAGTGGTATGCCGACACCATGGTGTACATGCTCAACAACGGCCTCATCACGGGCTACAACGACGGCACTCACCGACTGGGTGTCTACGACTCGATCAAGCGCGGCGACGTCGCGATGATCCTGTGGCGCATGGCGGGCAAGCCGCAAGTTTCGGTGGAGCAGTTCTACGACGTGCCTAGTGACTCGTACTATTCGGATGCAATCAACTGGGCCCGCGCGGCGGGAATCATCGGCGGCTACACTGACCCCGTTGACGGCACTCCGCTCAATCTGTTCGGCCCCGAAGACTACGTCACGCGCGAGCAGTTCGCGGTGATGATCGCTAAGTACGCGAACATTCTCTACGGGGTCAATTTGTCGAGCGACGGCTCGAAGCTTGCTTCCATGCCCGACGCTTCGTCTGTGAGCCCCTGGGCGCGCGCCAGCTTGGCCTGGGCGCTCGATGCGGGCGTCATGGATGGCAAGAATGTCGACGGCACGCGTTACCTTGACCCGCAGGGTTCGGCCTGGCGCTCCGCCGTTGGCAAGATGACTGCAACGCTTGAGCGTGACGTGTTGCAGTAAAACGAAGCTTCCAGCCTGCAAGATTATCGCTTTCGCTGGCATTTCGCCGACATGAGCGTATTTCCTGCGAAGGTCTCAGGGCGTCTCTCACGCGAGGGGCGCCCTTTTGGTATCATTGTTCAGCTACGGATAACGCAATTCGCATAAAGGAACGCACGCAATGCAAGATAACGACATGCGCGAGAAGCTTGAGAAGATCATTTCCGCCTACGAGGAGCTCCAGGCGAAGATGAGCGACCCTGCAGTTCTCGCCGATCAAAAGGCATACAATCACCTCGCCAAGGAATACGCGAACCAAGGCCCGCTCACCGCGAAGGCGCGCGAGTACCTCGCATGCTGCAGCGACATCGACGACGCCAAAGAGATGCTCGCCGATCCCGACATGAAGGAGTTCGCACAGGAGACCATCGCCGAGGCCGAATCGAAGATGCCTGCCCTCGAAGAGGACATCAAGTTCATGCTCATTCCCTCGGACCCTGCCGACGAGAAGGACATCATCGTGGAGATCCGCGCTGCTGCCGGCGGCGACGAGGCGGCGATCTTCGCGGGCGACCTGTTCAAGATGTATGAGCGCTTCTGCTCTTCCCAGAAGTGGAAGATCGAGCTTATGGACGTTTCCCCGTCCGAGGCAGGCGGGTACAAGGAAATCCAGTTCAAGGTGAAGGGCGACAAGGTGTACTCCGTCATGAAGTACGAGTCTGGCGTGCACCGCGTGCAACGCGTGCCCAAGACAGAAAGCCAGGGTCGTATCCACACGTCCACGGCGACTGTTGCCGTGCTTCCCGAGGCCGACGAGGTTGAGGTCGACATCAATGAGAACGACCTGCGCATCGACGTGTTCCGCGCCGGCGGCCCCGGCGGACAGTGCGTCAACACGACCGACTCCGCCGTGCGCATCACGCACCTGCCGACCGGCCTTGTCGTGCAGTCTCAGGACCAGAAGTCGCAGCTGCAGAACAAGATTGCGGCGATGGCCGTTCTTCGCGCGCGCCTCTACGAGAAGATGCTTGCCGAGCAGCAGGCTGCCGAAGGTGCCGAGCGCCTCGCGCAGATCGGTTCGGGCGATCGCTCCGAGAAGATTCGCACCTACAACCTTCCTCAGGACCGCGTGACCGACCACCGCATTGGCTTCAACTCCACGTACAGCTCGGTTCTCGACGGCGACGGGCTGGGCGATGTTATCACCGCACTTCAGGCGGCAGACCGCGCCCGCAAGCTTGCCGAAGCTGTTTAGTTTCGCTGTTCTGACGTGCGACGAGAAATGTGACGCTGCGAAGGGTCTCTGCCTTGCGCTTGCACGATGATGCGGGCTCGCGTACCAAAAGAGTGCGCGTTGCCCCTGCATCCTGCGAGTTCAAGGAGGGGCCCTTCTTGTTGGTTTTACTGCAAGCTAGTGCGATGCGAGAAGGGGTTGTTTCCCGATGACGGATGACGTGTGGACGATTAAAGCTGCGCTCGAGTGGACGCAGGGATATCTTGCGCGCAAGGGCGATGAGAACCCGCGTCTGTCGGCGGAATGGCTTCTTGCCGAGGCCACGGGGCTGCGTCGCGTGGAACTCTACGTCAATTTCGATAGGCCCCTCTCGATGGAGGAGCGCGACATCCTTCGCGGTTACGTGTCGCGCCGCGGGACTGGCGAGCCGCTGCAATACATCACTGGCGAGGTTGCGTTCCGCCATATTGCGGTGAAGGTGCGCCCAGGCGTGCTCATCCCACGCCCTGAGACCGAGGTGCTTGTGAGCGAGGCGCTCTCGCTTTTGCCTCCCGCTGGCCGCCGCGTGGCGCGCGACTCGCAAATCGGTGCCTGGGAGGGCGATCTTCTGCGTGCAGCGGAGGCAGCCGATGGGGAAGCGGGCGACGGATCGAATGCATTTTCCCAGGTAGTTGATGCGCTTGGTGAAGCGGAAGGCTTCGCTTCGGACGGCGCGGACACCTCGGGCGATTCCGCTGCCGAAACGCTATTCGTGGCTGATTTGTGCACGGGGAGCGGTTGCATCGCGTGCTCGATCGCCTACGAGCGTTCCGACACCCGCGTCATCGCCACCGACATCTCGCCTGACGCCGTTGCGCTTGCGGGCGAGAACGTGGATGCGCTCAGGCTTGCCGACCGCGTGCGCGTCGTCGAATGCGACCTTGCGGCGGGCGTTCCCGAGGCGGCGATTGGCAAGCTTCACCTGGTTGTTTCCAATCCGCCTTACGTTCCCACCGCCGTCATGGCGGAAATCCCCCAGGAGGTTGCGGCCTTCGAGCCCGCGCTTGCCCTTGAAGGGGGCGCTGATGGGCTCGATGTGTTCCGCCGCGAGATCGAATGGTGCCGGCAGGCGTTGCGCCCTGGCGGCGGCTGCGCGTTCGAGCTGCACGAGACCTGCCTTGACGAAGCGGCATCGCTTGCGCGCGCGGCGGGCTTCGTCGATGTGCGCATCGTCGCCGACCTCGCTGGTAGGCCGCGCGTTCTCACGGCGCGAAAGCCGGAGTGCTAGCACCTCGCGCAACACGAGCTTCGGCGGTCGCTCTCTTTGCGGTAGAATAGCGCTATTCGACTATGTCTACTATGGTGAGGAGCGTACATGTCTGCTGATAACGTGCTCAAAGCGAATCTCGAAGAAGCGGCTGGCGTCCTGCGGGAGCGCCTCGGCGATCGCGAGCCCGCGGTCGGCATTGTGCTCGGATCGGGGCTCGGCCCCCTGGCCGAGCAGATTGAGGATGCCATCATCGTCCCGTTCGGCGAGATTCCCCATATGAAGCGCAGCACGGCGACGGGGCACAAGGGCCGCTTCGTGTGCGGCGAGCTCGGTGGGAAGTGCGTGCTCGCCATGCAGGGTCGCCTGCACGGATACGAGGGGAATTCGCCGCAGGAGGTCGCGTTCCCCATCTGGCTTATGCACCTTCTGGGCGTGCGCGCGCTCATCACGACGAACGCGGCGGGCGCCATCAACGAGACCTATGCCCCCGGCGAGTTTTGCATCATGAGTGACCATATCAACTTCACTGGGCGCAACCCCGTTGTGGGCATCGAGCCCGACGGCATTGCGTTCCGCTTCTTCTCGATGACCGACGCGTACGACCCTGAGCTGCGCGCTGTTGCCCGCAAGGTCGCAGATGAGCGCGGCGTCGCGGTTCAGGAGGGTGTGTACCTGGGGCTTTTGGGGCCGAGCTTCGAGACTCCCGCAGAGATTCGCGCATTCCGCGCATGGGGCGCCGACACGGTTGCCATGAGCGTGTGCGAGGAGGTCATCGCAGCTCGCCATGTGGGCATGCGCGTGCTCGGCATCTCGCTCGTGTCGAATATGGCAGCGGGCGTGGAGGGATCTTCCCCGAGCGATACCGAGGTCTTCGAGGTTGCCAAAGAGGCGGAACCGAAGTTCTGCCGGCTCATTGAGGGCATCGTCGAGGAGGCTGTGCTCTAAGTCGCCTTCCAGGGTGTGTTCCCAAGGTGCGTTCCGAATTAAGATAATCGAGCGGCGGCGCGAGGAGAATCGCGTCGCCGCCTTCGTTTGGGAGTATGATTGACCGCGTCAATTGCGAGGGAAAGCGTGTGCTGGTGAAAGAGGAAGCGAAGCGAAGGATCAAGCTGGGATGTGCTGCGGCGGGTGCGCTTGCGGCGGCAGTCCTTATCGCGACCTGCCCGATTCCGGGACTGTCCTATCAGGCAACGGCGGTGCTCGGCATCCTTATCATGGCTATCGTGTGGTGGATTACCGGCGTTCTGCCCGAGTTCGTCACTGCAGTCGTGATGGCGGTGCTCTTTGTCGTGGTCGCCGGCATCTCCGTCGGCGCGACGTTCTCGACGTTCGCATCATCCACCTGGTGGTTGCTGCTTTCGGCCTTTACGCTCGGGGTCGGCATGAAGACGAGCGGTCTTATGAAGCGCATCGCCTTGGCGATCGTGCGCAAGTTTCCGCGTACCTTTCGATGCCAAGTCATCGCCCAACTCGTCGCGGGAACCGTTCTCGGCCCCTTGATTCCAAGCCTCGCCGTCAAAGGCGCCATGCTCGCTCCGCTTGCCATGAATATCGGGGACGAGCTGGGCTATGAGCGTCAGGGCAAGCGTGCGACCGGGCTGTTTGCGGCGATGCTCGTGGGCATTCGCACGGTCGCGCCGACGATCGTGTCTGCGTCGATTACGGGTTATGCGCTCATGGCGACTCTGCCTGCCGATGTGCAGGAACAGTTTAATATGGCGTCGTGGTTTGTGGCGGCGCTGCCGTGGCTGGTGGTCGTGCTCGTGCTGAACTACTTCTTGATCATGGGGATATACGGGCGAGGGGAAGCATCTGCTTGCGACGCTGTCGAAGATTCTCCTTCTGGCACCGTCGGCGCATTCGGCAACGCCCAGTCGCTCAGACAGTCCTCGCTGCGCTGCGGAACTCGCTTTGTGGGCGCCGCCGAATGCGCCGACTCCAGGCAGGATGAAGCAGAGGGCTCTGTTGTCGGACCCTCGCGCGGAGGGATAGATGAGGGCGGCAACCAGCCGATTCCCGATGGATTAGGACCGCTTTCGGCGGTGGAGAAGCGCATGCTCGGCATCATCCTCGTCACCGTCGTCTTATGGGCAACCGAGCCGTTCCACCATGTGTCCGCCATGGCGGTCGGCCTTGCGGCGCTCGTCGCCATGTTCGTGCTGAAAGTGATCGACGTCCCCGCATTCAAGTCGGGTGTGAACTGGACGTCGCTCCTCTTCATCGGCATTGCGCTCGGGCTGGGCTCGGTGTTCGCCGAGGCGGGGCTCAACGATTGGGTCATGCAGACGTGCGGCCCTGCCTTCCAGGCGCTTGCGGGCAATCCGTATCTGCTCGTGCTCGGAATCGGCGTGATCACGGTGGTGCTTCGGTTCCTCATCGTTTCCGAGGTGGCGTACCTCAATCTGCTCATGGCGTTCCTTGTGCCGATGGCGGCGAGTGTGGGCGTGAACCCGTGGGTACTCGGATTCTCGGCGTACGCGCTCGTCATTGCTTGGTTCGCGAAATATCAAAGCCCGATTTACCTTGCCGCGTTCTATGCGGTCGATGGTAAGATGGCGAAGCATTCAGAACTTGCCAAGTACTGCGGGGTCTATCTTGCGACCTGCCTTGTGGGGCTCGCGGTCTCCGTGCCATATTGGCAGTGGATGGGCTTGTTGTAGCGGCTTGCCGCAAGAGTCGAAAGGGGACCTACATGTTGGTTCTGACCGTTGGGAGCGAGGCGCGCACGCACAAATATCTGCCTGACCTGCCGATTACGCGCGAGGTGGAACTCGTGTGCGCCGAGCGGGGCACCGCGAACGATGACCTGCTCGCCCTCGCACCCGATGCCTCCGTCATCGTCGCCGATGCCATAAGCCCGGTGGATGCGCAGCTTATCGCGGCCATGCCGAATCTCAAGCTCATCCATTCCGAGGGCGTGGCGTTCAACGCGATCGATGTGGACGCGGCGCGCGCTCGGGGCATTGCCGTGTGCAATTGCGCGGGCGTGAACGCGGGGACTGTCGCTGAGCAGGCTGTCATGCTCATGCTCATGTGCTTAAGGCGTGCGCTCGAAGGCGACAGGGCGGTTCGCGAGGGTCGCCAAATCGCCCTTAAGGAGCGCATGATGGTGGAGGGCTTCCGCGAGCTGGGAGATTGCACAGTCGGGTTCGTGGGCTTCGGTGCGATTGGTCAGGCGACTGCTCGCTACCTTCGTCCCTGGGGCTGCAAGATGCTCTACAACAAGCACCATCCGCTCGACGAGGGTCTCGAGAACGAGCTGGGCGTTCGCTTCGCAAGCCTTGACGACCTGCTTGCCGCCTGCGACATCGTGAGCCTGCACGTTCCCGTGACCGATGAGACGCGCGGTATGGTCGACGGGGAGTTCCTCGCGAAGATGCGCCCCGACGGCGTGCTTGTGAACACGGCGCGCGGCGACATTGTGGATCAGGAGGCGCTTGTTGCGGCGCTCGAAGCGGGCAACATCGCCGCGGCGGGTCTCGACACGCTCTCGCCAGAGCCTGTGACCTGCGATAATCCTCTCGTGAACCTTTCTGCCGTTGCGTCGAGGCGCGTGGTGTTTTCGCCGCACGTGGGCGGCGTCGCGGAAGGCATGTTCTACCGCGCCCATCGGGGCATTTGGGAGAACATCGCGCGTGTTGCGGCGGGGGAAGACCTCGTAAACCGCGTGTGCTAGCGCCCCCTCGGCTTTTCCTGATCATTATTGGGGTTGACTCTTGCGAATTGCAGCGGAATCGGGAAGTCGTGGACAAAAAGACGCGATATGCGAGCCTGCAATCGAGAATCGCAAGGTCTAGCCTGCTGGCCGGTTTTCGCGACCTGGGGTTTTGTTGAAAGTCGTCAGCTTCAAGTGTCCAACTTGACGATTAGGACTCGCATATCGCGTCTTTTTGTCCCCGGAGGCTTCGTTTCCTCTCTCGAACTCGCGTGAGGGGGGACGCTTGGCGTTCTTGCGCGGTCGCCCTCTGCGAGCGCGACTTAGATGGGGCTGTATTCGCTTCCGGGCAGAAGGAACCCTTGGCTTTCCATGTCGCGTCCTATCTCGCGGTATTCCTCGGCGGCATCGACAAGGCTGGCCAGCTCGTCGTCGCGAAGCGGGCGGATGGGCTTTGCGGGCGAGCCGAACGCCATCCACCCGTCGGGGATGTCGGCCGTGCCCGTCACGAGCGAGCCCGCGCCCACGAGGCATCGTTCACCTACTTTGGCGTGGTCGATGACGATCGCGCCCATTCCGATGAGCGATCCGTCTCCGATTTCGCAGCCGTGGATGATGGCGCCGTGGCCAACCGTCACGTTCTCGCCGATGCGTGTCACCTCTCCCGCGTTCACGTGGACGCAGCAGTTCTCCTGGATGTTCGTACCGGCTCCGATTTCGATGCTCCCGTCGAAATCGCCGCGGATCGTCGCACCTTCGAGCACAGTGACGTCGGGCCCGACCGTCACGTCGCCGACGACGGTCGCATTTTTCGCGATATGCGCTTTGGGGTCGATGTGCAATCCTGCGCGGTAATCCATGTCGAAAAGCTTTCTCTGAGGCGCCGAACTTGACGTTCGGGGGGGGGTGCTACGTTTTTCATTATACGCAATCGAAGAAGCGCGCCCCATCGCGCTCATAGGTTGTCGTCTTCGTGGAATCACGCGAAGATACCCTGTCGCTTTGCGGGTTTCGTTGCAAAAGCGTACAGGAGGGTCGTAAACTCCTCTTTACGGCAAAGGGGGATTTGCCAGGAAGGCGCGATTCGGCTGTCAAGTCGAGCTTACGACGATGCTTTGATAGTTGCTGAGATGATGATGAAGGGGGAATCATGCAACTTGACGATATCGAAGTGCTTGTGACCGTTTCGGAGACGAAAAGCTTGTCGCAGGCGGCGGAGCGGCTTTACATGTCCCGCCCCGGACTGTCCCAAAAAATCGCGAACATCGAGGCGCGCTTCGGGATGAAGCTCTACGAGCGCACGTCGACCGGCGTGGTGCCAACGCCCGCCGGGGTTATTGTTACGAAATTCGCGCGGAAGATGACGTCGCTCGAAAGCCTGCTCGCCGCAGAGCTCGCGGCGGTCGACGAGAACTTCGACTCGACGATCGAGGTCGGGATGAGCTTCGCCGACGGCGTTACGCTTTTGCCGGCGCTCGTGAAGAAGTTCCACGACCTGCACCCCGATGCGCTCGTCCATCTGGAAGCGGGCTACGAACCTGGGCTGCTGAAGAAGCTCAAGGACGGCGACATCAACTTCGCGATCCTGGAAAACGAATCGGTCGAGGAGGGGATTGCGACGGAGACGCTCGGGTACTCCCAGCTGCTCTTCTGCGCGCCCGACAAGCCGCCGTACAATTCGACGCCCCAACCGGTGAAGATCAAGACGCTGCTCGAATGGCCCATGATCATCTACGAATGGTACTCGGGGCGCCATATGGTGGGCAACCGCCACTTCCGCGACCGTTACGGCCTCTCGCTTCGCGACCACAACATGGTTGCCCGGTTCGACACCCACGAGGCTATGATGAACGGGGTCCGCGCAGGTTTGGGGTGGGCGTCGGTCCCCCGCTGCATCGCGCGGCGCTATCGCAACGACCCGAACATCATCTGGTTCGAAGTGGACACCGACCCCATGCGCTATCCCATCGATCTTGCCTGGAACGCCGAGCGCGCCATCTCGCCGCTTGCGCTCGAGTTCATGGACTTCGTTCGCAACAACATCCCCGATGGGTATTTCTGCTCCGACGACAAACAGTAGGGGATGATGCGTCGCCGCGTTGCTCCGCTCCTCTTATCTGCATGATGGCTCGATCTGATAATGCTCCCAATCGGGAGCATTATCTTTATAGTCGCACACTCAAATTACTGAAGTTAACTTTTTCTCGCTGCAAAGCACGCTTTTCGACCGCCGTAAACGGTTCTTTCCATGCAAGAAAACCTTTACGGCAGCGGTAAGCGACTCCGACAGCGAAATCCTCGAAGCCTCTTTTCAGCGCCGTTTGCGCTCCCTATCCTTCCATTCAACGCCGAATACAAGCCGTTGGCGGGGCCCGTTTCAATTGGCCGACGGCTTATAAGACGAGGGCGTATCGAATGGCTGCGCAATGGGAGGGGTCGCGCAAGCTCGCCGCACCAATGCGAACTGCATACCCGACTGCCCGACTGCGCGGCTCCAAGCAACAAAAGGAGGAGTCGGTGGACAAGCAAGGAATCATCGATGCCAGCCGCGCTAAGCACGAGGGGGAGCGCATCTTCTACACTTCCTGCCCGGCAAACGGCTGCTGGGACTCGGCATGCGTGCTGAAGTGCCACGTGAAGGACAACAAGCTCATCGCCATTGAGCCGGACGACTCGGTCAACGCCAACGACAGCCGCGAGGATTGCGGCTGGGAGAACATCTGGAAGGGCAACGTCCAGATGCGTCCGTGCGCCATGGGTCATTCCTGGAAGAAGGAAATCGAGGCTGAGACGCGTCTTCTGCACCCGATGAAGCGCGTGGGCGAAAAGGGCCCCGGCAAGGGCTACTTCGTGCAGATTTCCTGGGAAGAGGCTCTCGACACCATCGCTGATAAGATGAAGGAGATTAAGGCAAAGTACGGCCCCTACGGCATCTTCCATTCGCAGTACCCGTCGTTCGAGAAGAACGGCTTCCCCCTGGCGGCATGGTGGGAAGCGGGCTTCGGTGCGTGGGGCGAGCACTCCACCTCCGGCCATGCTGCTGGCGAGATGCTGCACCTCGGCGTGGACCTCACGAAGGTCGCGAGCGGCCGCTCCGACGCATCCCCGGGATTCGAGGCTTCCGACATCTTCAACTCCAAGCTCTTCATCATGTGGGGCATGGACCCGGTCGTCGCATGGTTCGGCCCGACGTCGTACTACATGCAGCTCGCGCACGAATACGGCTGCAAGACCATCGTCATCGACCCGCGCTACACGCAGTCCGCGGAAATCCTCGCTGATCAGTGGATTCCCATCCGCCCCGGCACCGACCTCGCCATGATGCTCGCCATCGCGCAGGTGCTCTACGAAGAGGACCTCATCGACCATAAGTTCGTCGACGAGTGGGTCGACAAGGCGGGCTTCGAGGAATGGCGCGCCTATGTCATGGGCGAAGGCGAAGACGGCATCAAGAAGACGCCAGAATGGGCTGCTCCCATCTGCGCCGTTCCTGCCGAGACCATCCGCGAGTTCGCGCGCCTCTACGGCACCACGAAGCCGGTTCACCTGCAGTACTTCTACTCGTGCGCGAAGCGTCACATGGGAGATTACTCCGCCATCGCGTCGATGCTGCTTCAGTCCATGACCGGTAACATCGCCTGCCCCGGTGGATGCGAGACGGGCGCCTGCCTGCCCACCCCGGGCCGTGTTCCCGCCCCGCGTGCCGACTGGCATCGCGATCCGGGCAACTACAAGCCGGCCGTGCTGTTCAACAACAACTGCCTCACCGAGATCCTCGCTTGCCAGAAGGATTACTGGGAAGGCCGCATGAGCGAGTCCGAGTTTCGTCATCGAATCGGTTCTCCGACCAACGACTCTCCGCTGCCGAACATCCAGATGATCATCTTCGAGAACAACTACGGCAACAACCACTCCAATGTGAACAAGCGTTTCGCCGGTATGGCGTCTACCGAGTTCAACTGGGGTTTCCAGTGGCATCTGAACCAGCCCACCGCCGAACTCTGCGACATCATCCTGCCGGCGCCGATTTGGCAGCTCGAGGGCATGGACGAGTACATGTACGGCCATCAGCGCTTCGTGTCCGGCCCGAACGGCATGCGTAACTACTTCACCTTCTGCGGTCGCGGCCTGGACTTCCCGGGCGAGGTGCGCTCGAAGGAATGGGTCTGGACCGAAATCGCCAAGCGCCTCGGCGTGGCCGACAAGTACAATCCCCGCATGCTCGACGTCGACGTCGATCACTGGGTGGACGCTCAGGAGGCCGTGTACAAGGAGGCCTTCGAGAACTGGGCGAACAACGAGACGATTATGGCCTATCTCGGCTACGAGAAGCGTCCGACCTGGGAAGAGTTCAACGCGCATCCGGTCATCCGCACCGAAATCGACTCGCCGTACTACCCGTTCAGGACCAGGATCGAGCGCGGTGAGAGCCCGTTCGAGACCCCGAGCGGCAAGATCGAGTTCTCGTCGAACTACGTGAAGACCCACGACATGACCGAGTCCCGTTGGCGCGGCCAGATCGAGCCGATGCCCGTGTGGAGCCCGAGCTATGTCGAAGGCGACATCGGATCCGCTTCCAACGACGGCTTCTACAACCCGAAGGTCAAGAAGTACCCGCTGTCGATGGTGTCCCCGGTTTCGATTTACCGCCAGCATTCCAGCAACGACAACAACCCGTTCATGCGCGAGGACTGCTATCGCCACGCGGTGTGGATCTCCGGCGTCGACGCGCAGGCGCGCGGCATCAAGGACGGCGACATCTGCCGTGTCTACAGCGACCGCGGCGAGGTGGAGCTCACGGCCTACGTCACGAACCGCATGATGCCCGGCACCGCGGCCGTGCACCACGGCGCGTGGTTCCAGACCGACGGCACGCCGGCCGAATGCAACACGTTCGGCGAAGACCTTCGCGGCACCCCGAACATCCTGCTTGACGACGGGCATCTGCCCCACATCCTGGGCGCGCTCATCACTGCGGGCCTGGTGGAAGTCGAGAAGCTTCGCGATGGCGACGCCGAAGGTTTCGGCAACGAGGCTGAGCGCGGCGGCATGCGCGGCGCAAGCGTGGCACTGAATTATCGCCGCTCGCTCGGTGAGGGGAAGGAATAAGACGATGACCCAGTATGGTTTCATGTTCGATATGAACCGATGCTACGCCTGCCAGGCGTGCAGCATCGCTTGCAAGGATTGGCACGGCATCGAGCCGGGTGCCGAGAAGTACATGACGGTGTACGAATGGGAAGAGGGAACGTTCCCCAACATCCGCCTGCATTCGCTCGCGTTCCCGTGCGCGCACTGCGAGGACCCGGCATGCGTGAAGGTGTGCGAGTCCGGTGCCCTCTACAAAGAGGATGAATTCGGCGCGGTCTTGGTTGACCAGGACAAATGCACCGGTTGCCGCAAGTGCTACGACGCGTGCCCCTACGGCGCGCCGCGCTTCGCGACCGACGAGCCCACCTGCAAGATGAGCAAGTGCGACATGTGCATTGACCGCTTGGCCGATGGCAAGCAGCCCGCCTGCACCCAGAGCTGTCCGCTGCGCGCTTTCGACTTCGGCCCGATCGACGAGCTCGTGGAAAAGTACGGCGACGTGCGCTACTGCGAGGGCATGCCCTCTCCCGATGCGACCAAGCCCTCCTTCATCATCTGGAACCCGCGCGAGAAGACCCCGCTCATCCCGTACGACGCCGATAAGGCTATCCGCCTGAATCAACAGCGCGGTGATTTGGGCACGATGTTCGAAAGCCCCGAGGATCTCACGACCTTCGACGAGGGCACCATCCGCCGCAACGAGCTCCAGATGAAGCACGACTCCGTCGTCGAGCTCATGCGCGCCACCCGCAACGACATGGCGTAAGCGCCCGACCTCCCGCAGGCCGGGAACCTCCGGCCTGCGGGAGGGCTTTAAGCCGTTCGCGATATTCCGCCCGATCGATCAAGGGGACTCGGGCGGGCATTCTCGAATGCACGTCGCTGCATCAGAACCTTCCCGTACCGCCAACGCGGGAGTCTCTTTTGCAGCGGCATTGCAGATAATCAACCTGCTTTACGAAAGGGGAAAGCACTATGGAGTGGATTGGAGTTATCGGCATCATCGTCGGTCTCGTCTTCTTCGTCATTGCAGCCATGAAGGGCTGGAATGTTCTTATCACCTCCGTTGTGACCGCCGTCATCATCGCGGTCACGAACGGCATGGGCATCGCCGATGCGATGCTCGGTGCGAAGTCGTCGTATGTGACAGGCCTCGCAAGCTTCGTTCAGAAAAACCTGCTCATCTTCGTGGGCGCGGCGATTCTGGGTGAGTACATCGATAAGTCGGGTGCTGCGAAGTCCATCGCGCAGGCGATCATGAGCAAGGTCGGCACGAAGAGCCCGTATCTGGTGCTCCTGGCAATCGCCGCTGTCGGCGCGATTCTCACCTATGCCGGCATCTCGATGTTCGTGGCGATGTTCGCCCTCATCCCGCTCGCTCGCCCGATTTTCAAGGAATGCAACATCCCCTGGCATCTGTTCTGCGCCGCGTGGACTCTGGCCGCCTGCTCGTTCACGATGGCCATGATTCCGGGCGTTCCCGCCATCGCGTGGATCAACGCCGCTAACGGCTGCGGCGTCTCCATGACCGCAGCTCCCGTGCTCGGCATCGTCGGCTCCATCATCGCGATCGTCGTTTCCTGCCTCTACATCAAGTTCGCTTTGAAGCGCGCTCAGGCCAAGGGCGAGACCTACGAGATCACCGCCGCCGACTCCGAGGCTGCCGAGCAGAAGGAGACCCCGAGCGTGTTCATGTCCTTGCTGCCGCTCATCGTGATGATTGTCATTATCATCGCAGGCTCGCAGCTCGGCGTGGCGAACGTGGTCTACATCGGCATGATCGTCGCCGTTGTGGTCTCCATGATCGTGTTCAACAAGTTCATCCCGAGCCAGCGCGACACCATGGGCAACGGCGCGAAGAACGCTCTCGGCCCCGCGCTGTTCACCTCTGCGGCCGTCGGCGTCGGCACGGTTGCTGCGGCATCCGTCGGCTTCACCGTCATCTACGAGGCCATCTTCAACATGCCTGGCGGCACCTACGTTTCCGCCGCCACCATGGCTGCTGTTCTTGGCGGCGTCATGGGCTCCGGCTCGGGTGCTGTGGGCATCATCGCCCAGAACTTCCTTGAGCCCTACCTGGCCACCGGCTGCGATCCGGCTGCCCTCGCGAAGATCATCGCGACGGCTGCGACCATCGGCGGCGCGCTTCCGAACTCCGGCGCGATGTTCGGCATGCTGGCTGCCATGGGCTTGAACCACGGCAACTCCTACAAGCACATCGCCGCCATCTCCATCGGCGCCGGCCTGTGCGCACTGATCGTCATGATCGTGCTCGCGAACCTGGGCGTCGCGTAGCGCGAAGTTGCTCTTGGCGGTCGCGGCCCCGCGCATGCGACCGCTTTCCATCCTGCTTTCGCGGGCGGGCGAATAGCAGGGTCTCACTCGACGATGGGCGCTCGCCTTGGGCGCCCATCTCTCAGGGAAGAGGGCTGTCCCCTCCACAAAACAGCTCTTCTATCCCCCTGTAAAGGCTGTCCCTCCCAATCAGGTTCCTTTTCCCTCGCTCAACAAGGGACCGCTCGGCAGCCCTCTTCCCTGAGATGTTCGGCTCATCTTCGCGTTGCTCGATGATTCAGACCGCAAGGAAAAGGGGAAGTATGAACAAAGGGGAATGTGTGGCTTCGGCTGCGAAGGGGAAAACACCGGCTGAGGTGGCGGCTCCGGCTCAGGGCAGGGCGCCGTCGAAGGGCAAGGCGACCTCGCAGTCGTCGCTCTTCGAGCGCGTGCCCGATTCGGCGCGCCTGGCTTGGCCCGACATCGCCGCTATCCTTTCGGGCGTCGTGTCGTCGCTTTCGAAGCTCATGGGTGGCGGCATCGTGGCCTTCTACGCGGGGTGTCAGCTTGGAGGCGTGGCGATGGCGATCACCTTCGCCCTCTCCTTCGTTTTGACCTATCTTGTGGGGAAGATCACCTTCCGCGAGGGGCTGCCCAACAACGTGGCGAGCCGCCTCTACATCTTCGGGACCAAAGGTTCTGCGGTAGGGTCTCTCATCTGGATCTTCCTGCTCGTCGGCGTGCTCGCCGTGGGCACGGTTCAGCTCGGCAACGCCATCCTCTACGCCTTCGGGCTCAACGCGACCTGGGAGCGCTGGGCGCTCTTCGTCGGCATCTCGTGCGTCTGGATCTTCATGGCGCTCTTCGGCACGAAGGTGATCGCACGCATGAACGCGGCGTTTGTGGTGGCACTGTTCTGCGTGATGGGGTACGTTGTGTACCTGATCGCCGCGAACGGCCAGATGGGGGACGCCCTCACTCACGGCGTGATGATTCCCGGCGTTGAAGTGGGGCGGGGCTTCGCCTACGGTGTGAACTACGCCATTATGACGAGCGGCCTGCTTGCGCTCTTTGCCGCCGACTTCACGCGCTATGCGCGCAAGGAGAGCGACCTTGCGCCTATCGCCGGCGTGGGAAGCCTGTTTGCCGTGATTACCTACCTCTTTGGCGCGCTCATCACGTACTTCGGGTTCTCGCAAGCCGTCGAGTACTTCAGCGCGCAGGGCTACGATGCGACGGGCGCTGCGCACGCGGCGATCACCAACCCTGGCATCTCGCTTGTGCTCGCGGCGGGAGGCGTCGGGCTTGCCATCATCTGCCTCTCGCAGATGAAGGTCGAGACCTCCAACTCTATCGGCGGCGCGAACGCGGTGACGAACCTGTTCGACTCGCTTTTCGGCGTGAAGCTCT
The DNA here is from genome assembly GCF_048412355.1 of Ellagibacter sp. Classification (NCBI taxonomy): domain Bacteria; kingdom Bacillati; phylum Actinomycetota; class Coriobacteriia; order Eggerthellales; family Eggerthellaceae; genus Ellagibacter; species Ellagibacter sp. The sequence goes on along the minus strand of NZ_DBFSAP010000024.1, from coordinate 17,179 downwards.
CTTGGCCGGTCGCCGTCGTCATCGCGAACGCCATCGGCCTCGCCTTCATTCTGGGAAACATCTTAGACCAGGTGAACGCTTTCATGAGCTTCGGCAGTATCCTCACTATCTCTTGGTGCATGCTGCTCATCACGGACTACTACATCGTCCGCGGCCCCTTAAAGATCGGCAGCCGCAGTGTGCCGCTCGCCTCGGTCGAGTCTGTCAACTGGCGCGGTGTGGTCACGCTTGCCGTGACGAGCATCGTGAACATGGTCCTGTACTCGGCGGGCATCGTGTCCGTTCCCTTCCTCACCACCGCTCCTATGACGGTTGCGCTCTACCTGGTCTTGAGCCTCGTTTTCAAGACCCGTGTGCGCGAAAACGAGAAAGCGCGGCTTGAAAAGGTTGCTTAGCGAAGGGGTGTTCGGGGGTATCATAGGGTCATAGAGTGCGGGGCGCACCCGTAGGCGCCCTGCTGGACCCGCGAGAAAGAAGGATGCTATGGCGGTTATGCCTAAAGAGGTACAGGACGCGTTCAATCAGATGAAGAACGTTGTGCTCGCAACGGCAACCCCCGATGGCGTGCCGAACGCCGACCCGATGGGAATGAAGAAAGTCATCGATGCCGAGACGGTTTACATCTCCGACCAGTTCTTCAACAAAACGCTTGCGAACCTGAAGGAGAACCAGAAGGTTGCCATCACCTTCTGGGGAGACGAGGGCGCCTACCAGATTCACGGCACCGCGACCTACATCAACGAAGGCGAGCAGTTCGAGGAATTGAAGGCGTGGGTGGACGGCTGCTTCGCTGCAATGGGCGCGCCCATCACGGCAAAGGGCGGCGTGCTCGTGCATGTTGACGAGCTCTTCACCTGTTCGCCCGGCCCGAACGCTGGCGCGAAGCTCGCGTAGCGCGGCTTTCTCGACATAGTCTTGCGCCTCCTTTTGCTGGGGCGCGCCTTCTTGACCCCAAGGCGGAGAACCTTGGGGCCAAGTCGTCTCTTGGATGGAAATTGCCTGTTCCGAGCTGCCGTTCTATTCGAGGCTTCATTCTTCTGGTATGAGCATACCTTCTCGCCGGTAGGCGCTTTTCGGCACGTGACGGTGATGCTTCGCGCCTTTGCTCCGCTAGTATCACGTCATGTTCATCGGCCCGGTTGTCGGTGGCGCGCTGTGCACGGCGTTCAGCTGGCGCGCGGGCATAACGCCTTCGAGGCGGGTCTCGTCTTGTTCCCCGGGGCGTTGACGGCGCTTGTGTTCGCGCCAGATCGCAGCATCCCTCTCGACGGCGGTGATGGTCTTTCTTATCGGATGCTTCCCGCTATCGGGCGAGTTTATGGGCTTCCACGCCGCGCTCGGGTTCTCGGCGTTCCTTGCGCTCGGCTGCCTTCTCGTCGTCATTGCGAAGATTCCTCGCAGCGGAAAAGGTGCGAACTCGTAAAGCGTCCCCCGTTTGGGCAAGCCCCGTGCGCCTTCCCGCAAATCAAGGAGCACTTTGGCGCTACCCGTCCGAACTCGCTTATGATGTGGCGGTTCATTCGCGCTGGATTGCGCCTGGCATATACGACGACACGGCAAATAATACGGGGTCGGGGGGCTTCTTGTCGGTCTGCGTAGCACATTGCTGCTCTTCCTCTCCTCAGAATGCCCGCGGCACCTCGTGGGCGTTCGTTTTGTATAGGGGTGCTTTCCCTCGGCGCGCACGCTCGTTCTCGGGTATCATAAATAGGTTGTACTTTTGGCATTTAAGAAAGACGAACGATACCTATGATCTTGCAGCTTGAGCATATCTCCAAGTCATTCGGCGGCCGCGTGCTGTTCCACGACGTCATCTTCAAACTTGAGGAATACGACCGCTTGGCGCTCGTCGGCCCGAACGGTGCCGGCAAAACGACCATGCTCAATATCATCTCCGGTGAGGAAGATGCTGATGAGGGACGCGTTCTGTTCGCAAAGGGCGCGCGTGTGGGCTACCTTGAGCAGGAGGCGATCGAGATGGGCGAGCAGCCCATCTTCGACGAGGTTATGGCCTCCCAGGTCGAGGTGCTCGCCGCCGAGAAGCGCCTGCGCGCACTCGAAGAATCGCTCGGGGAAAACCCCACCGAGCGCGATCTTGCCGCCGCGGGCCGTGCGCGCGATGAGTTCGAGCGGCTGGGCGGCTACGTCATCGAGGCGAAGGTGCGCGGCGTGCTGTTCGGCTTGGGCTTTAAGGAAGACGACATGCACCGCATGACGAGCGAGTTCTCGGGCGGCTGGCAGATGCGTATCGCGCTCGCGAAGCTGCTGATCAGAAACCCCGAAGTGCTGCTGCTCGACGAGCCGACGAACCATCTGGACCTGGAGAGCGTGAAGTGGCTCGAAAGCTTCCTTCGCAGCTACTCGGGCACCGTCATCGTCGTCAGCCACGACCGCGCGTTCATGGACAACATGGTCGATCGCGTGGCCGAAGTCGACAACCAGCAGGTCAATCTCTACAAGGGAAACTACACCGCCTACCTGCGCCAACGCGCCGAGCGTATCGAACGGCTGAAGCAGGAGCGCACCAAACAGATCGAGGAGATGAAGCGCCTCGAGGCGTTCGTCGAGAAGTTCCGCTACAAGGCGACGAAGGCTCGCCAGGCGCAGGAGCGTGCGGCGAAGCTCGAGAAGCTGAAGGCAGAGCTCGTGGAAATCCCCGAGGAAAAGAAGACGGTGCACTTCAACTTCAAGCAGCCGCCGCGCACGGGCGACATGGTGGTCGAGGCGCGCGGTCTGCGGAAGTCCTTCGGCGACCACCACGTCTACGATGGCTTGGATTTCACGATGTACCGCGGTGAGAAGGTGGCGCTCGTCGGCCCGAACGGCGCCGGCAAGTCGACGCTCCTGAAGATGATCGCCGGCGTGCTCGCGCCCGATGCGGGATCGATCAAATACGGCACGCACGTGTCGAAAACCTACTATGCTCAGCATCAACTTGAGGAGCTGACCTCGGGAAACACTGTGTTTGAGGAAATCGATCACGTGGCGCCGGGCTGGACGATCAGCCAGGTGCGCACGCTTTTGGGCGCATTCCTCTTCAACGGCGACGACGTCGACAAGCGCGTGAGCGTGCTCTCCGGCGGCGAGAAGAGCCGCCTTGCGCTGGCGAAGATGCTCGTGGCGCCGCGTCCTCTGCTGTGCCTCGACGAGCCGACCAACCACTTGGACATTGCGAGCGCCGACATCTTGGAGCAGGCGTTGAACGCGTTCGAGGGCACGGTGCTGTTCATCACGCACGACAGGCACCTCATCAGGGGCGTTGCGAACCGTATCGTGGAAGTGAAGGACGGCCGCGTCACCAACTACGCGGGCGACTACGATTACTACCTATATAAGAGCGGCCAGCTCGATAGTGAGGCGCCGAAGGAAACGTCGCTTGTCGACGAGGTCATGGGAGGCTCGGGAAGCAAGGCCGCGAATGCGATGAAGGCGGCAGGGAAGGCTCCGGCGTCGGGTAAGACCGGATCGGGCAACACGGCTGGCGCCAGCGCTTCGTCGGGTGCGAAGACGCAGCTCACGGCTCCGCGTGGCAGCGCTCCGAAGACCAAGGAGCAGAAGCGCCGCGAAGCCGAGGCGCGCAACCGTGCCTATGCGGCGCTTAAGGGCCATCGCAAGCGCATTGCCGAGCTCGACAAGCAGATGGAGCGAGATAACGCGCGCATGGCGGAGCTGCTCGAGCTCATGGCCGACCCCGACTTCTACATCAACGAGGACGCCTCGTCGGATGCCATCGCCGAGCACGCTCAGCTTAAAAAGCGAATCGCTGCGGCGGAGGAGGAGTGGTTCGTACTTAACGAGGAGCTTGAGGCCGAGATGGAGAAGCAAAAAGCGCAAGCGTGATTCGTGCGTTGACCTGTTGCTCGCAGCTGATTCGCTGGGTTTCGGGCCGGCTCCACGCGCAGTTCCGCACGAGCCGAACAGCCCAGTGGGCTGTTCGTGCGAGCTCAGGACTGTTTGAGCATGGAGCCGGCGCGGAATCCAGCCCCTACGTTACGGATTGCTCGCATTGCGCGGAATAAGAGGCAGAAGTGAAACCCCTGAACATTGTGCTTGTCGAACCTGAGATTCCCCAGAACACGGGCAACGTCGCCCGCACATGCGCCTGTACGGGCTCGATGTTGCATCTTGTGGAGCCGATGGGCTTCCGCTTGACGCAGCGCAACCTGCAGCGTGCGGGGTGCGACTACTGGGACGACGTCGAGATAGTGCAGTGGTCATGCGCCGAGGAGTTCTTCGAGGCGCATGGGGGAGACGAGCTGCACCTGTTCACGGGACACGTGTCGCGCAACTACACCGATGCGGCTTACGGTGAGGGTGCGTTTCTCCTGTTCGGACGCGAGAGCCGCGGGCTCGATGAGGCGCTTATCGAGCGTTACCTCGACGCGTGCGTTCGCATCCCCATGCGCGAGAACGAGCGCAGCTTGAACCTCTCGAATGCCGTGGCTATCGCAACCTACGAGGCCCTCCGCCAACAATCCTGGCCGAACATGAGCTAAGCTCTCCGTCCATCGATAGCGCGCGTCATTCTGCGGAATCGCCTAGATTATCTCCGTCGAAACACGGCTGCTCAAACGGGCATACACCCTTAGCGGCGATGTTCGCCTCTCTCCAATGCTTGCATCCTTAAGGTTGCTTGCAGTTTGGTACAATGCTTCAAACTGCTCGATTGCATCATTGAAACGCGGAGGTACGGCATGGCGAATCCATGGCGCAAAGCGCTCTCATCTTTCTTGTCAATTGTGCTCGTGGCGGGGCTTTTGCCCTGCGCGTCGTTCTATGGTTCGGCATGGGCAAGCGATGCCGAAGCCGAGGCCTCTGCCTCAGACGCTGCTCAGGTTGCGGAAGGTTCGCCGACCTCCGATGCCGACCAATCCTCCGAGTCAACGCAGTTCGCAGCTGTGGCTCAACCTGCGGACTCAACGCAGCTCGCAACCGCCGCGCATTCTTCAACCGAGACGCTGCCGTTCGGGAACACCATCTCCGCGACAGGCGAGGACCATTCAGCTGCTATCACCGAGAATGGGGAGCTTTGGACCTGGGGCCGTAACAACGTATTTCAGCTTGGATATTTGTTGGGCCCTGGTGATGATTACTCTTGTACGCCGAACAAGCTCATGGACGATGTTGCGAGCGTTGCTCTCGCTACAAATTTTTCGGCTGCTGTCAAAAATAACGGAGAGCTTTGGATGTGGGGTTATAACGGAGGGGGCGTGGTTGGCAACGAGGATATGGGGTCTCCTCATGGATTCGCTCCCGCAAAGCTCATGGACGATGTCGTCAGCGTTTCGCTCGGCTATCTGCATGCCGCCGCAATCAAGCGCGACGGATCGCTCTGGATGTGGGGCGACAATTCACATGGCGAGCTGGGCAACGGGACGACTAACGACAGCGGCAACTATATGCCAGTTAAGATAATGGACGATGTCGCTGCCGTTTCTTTGGGCACTGGTTATTCCGCCGCGATCGATTGCGATGGGGCGCTCTGGATGTGGGGCGACAATTCGAGAGGGCAGTTCGGAAACGGTACGACTGAGAGTAGCACCACCCCCATCAAGGTTATGGACGGTGCTTCTGCTGTGTCGCTCGGCGGGTCTCATACTGGGGTCATCATGACAGATGGGTCACTTTTAACCTGGGGATGGAATCTTGATGGACAGTTGGGGGATGGAACGACCGAGGATAGCAGTGTTCCCGTCAAGGTGATGGATGACGTAGCTTCGATATCATTCCGCGGTTGTAACTCCTCGGCTGTCAAGAAAGATGGCACGCTGTGGGTGTGGGGCGATGGCGCATACAACCAAGTTGGAGTGACTTATTGGGACCAGCTTAAGCCCGTACAATACCTCGAAGGGGTTGTCTGCGTTTCGGTGGGCATGAACCATACTGCCGCCCTCAAGCAAGATGGCACGCTTTGGACGTGGGGCTGCAACAATTACGGACAGCTCGGATACATGACCTTAGAACAACAGTGGACACCTTACCAAGTCATGGACAAAGTTGCCCTTCCTGCGGGTTCGTCGGGCGCAGTTCCGTCCGAAACGATTCCCTCCGACCCTTTCACGGCAAGCGCTTGGTTTAAGGCTTCGGGGGGCGATGGTGAAGCTGCGACTGTAGTGAACTGGGACGATGCCTGGTTCAACACCTCTTCGTACACGTACAACCACGACCTTGCCACCACTGTCGCCGTGCTCGCCGCTGCGGCTTACGACGAGTCGTTCGTGGAAAAGACGTTGCGAGAACAGCTCGGCTTCAACGCGTTCGATTCGGTGGAATATCATCCCGAAGGGAAAGACTACAACGGCGACTACGACCAGGTTGGCTACTCCATCGAGACGCGCATGACCTCAAACGGCGTGCCGATTATCGCCGTCATCGTGCGCGGCACGCCTGGCAACGGCGAGTGGCTCAGCAACCTCAACGTCGCCGACACGCTGCAGAATTCCGACCAGGAAACGCACGAGGGTTTCAAGGCGGGGGCGCTGCAGGTGCTTCGGGCCCTGCGCAGTTACGTGTACGATAACGGCATCGACCTCGATAAAGCGCGCGTGCTCATCGCGGGTCACAGCCGGGGTGCTGCGGTGTCGAACATCCTCGGTGCCCGCCTCGACGATGGGTTGACGACCGACGCGGGGACGCTCTCGCCCGACAACGTCTACACCTTCACGTTCGAATCGCCCAACGCCACGCGCGCAAGCAATCGCAGCGACGCCAAGTACGGCAACATCTTCAACATCGTGAACCCCGAGGACGTCGTCATCAAGGTGCCGCTTGGCGAATGGGGCTACGGCCGCTACGGTAATGATTTGGCGCTGCCTTCCAGGTCGAACACGCTTAGAGGCGACTACAAGGCGCAACTGGCAAAGATGAACACGTATTTCGAGCGCTTCAGCGACGGGGAAAAGTACCGGGGCTACCTGACCGGCTCTGTTACCGCTTCATCGATTTCGACGGAGATGGCGATGCTCGCTCGATCGACCTGGTGGTACTACCACAATCGTCTGGCTGGCGTGACACCGCATGAGGTGTTCACGAGTCTCGTGAAGGCGGCCATCATGGATTCCGCCGACAACGGCGACTATGCCATTTTGTACGCAGCGATGGTGATTCCGCAGTACAAGCTCCTGTTCACGGCCATTTTCGGCACGGGAGCGCTCAACGGGGCGTTCATCACGGGCAAGGGCGTGGTGCACGGGCATACGCAGGAAACTTACGTGGCGTGGATGAAAAGCGACGAGGCTGCGCTCGGCGAGTTCCCCGAGATATTCGCCCGCAAGAACTATCGCTCGCTGCTCGTTGCCTGCCCGGTTGATGTCAAGGCTTACGACGCCGAGGGCAATCTTGTCGCATCGATTTCCAACGATGAGGTTGACGGGAGCTTGCTTGAAGAGGGTCTTCCCGCGGCGGTAACGTCCGACGGCGTGAAGATGATTGACATTCCCGCTGGTGGCGACTACCGCATCGAGGTCACTGCGACCGATGGTGGCGAGATGGACGTGACTGTCGAGGAGCGAGATGTCCTAAGCAGCGATCCTGTCAGCGTGAAGAGTTATCAGGGGGTCGCTATCGAGGAAGGTAACGTGTTCTCGCTCGACGTGTTCGCCCAGGATGCCCCCACCGATTGCGTGCTTGTGGACGACTCGACCGGTGACGAGGCGAAGGCTTCCTCCGTCGCGTCGGGCTCGGACTTGGAAGAAGCGACGGTGTCCGTTTCCGCGGAAGGTGAAGGCGACGTTTGGGGCGGCGGTCCGGTGGTCGCTGGAGGCAAAATCGCAATCCACGCACGTGCATTGGAAGGCAACGTGTTCATCGGGTGGCAGCGCGAGGGCACGTCGGGCGAGCGGGAAGCGGTCGCCGGCGGTGCCGATATCGAGGTGCGCGCATCCGAGGATGTGACGTACGTCGCGCAATTCGCGAGCATTCCGTCTGAGTTCCCCGACGTCGACTATGCCGAGTGGTATGCCGAGGGCGTGTCGTTCTGCTCCGCGAAGGGCCTTATCACCGGCTATGCGGAAGGCCCCGATGCCGGTCTGTTTCGGCGTGGGCAGGCCCCTTACGCGTGCGCAGTTCGCCATGATTCTCTGGCGCGCAGCCGACCCCGAAGCTGCCGCAGCGTACAAGTCTGCTGACACGTCCAACACGACGGGTATGGACGATGTCGAGTCCTTCGTGTGGTACACCGGTGCTGCCAACTGGGCTGTTGCCAACCAGGTGATCAACGGTTCCGACAATCACGACGGCACGTTCAGCTTTATGCCCAATGAGCCGGTGACCGCTGAGCAGGTGGCCAAAATCTTCTGCAACTATGCGAATGGTGGCCAGGCCGGCGATTCGGCTGCCTTGGGCGACTTGACCGATAGCGACGCCATATCCGATTGGGCAGTGGGCTCGGTGGCCTGGGCTAAGGAGTCTGGCCTTGTTAGCGGCTACGATAACCACGACGGGACCTACACGTTCGCGCCCGCCGAGAGCACTTCTCGCGAGCGCGCCGCGACCCTGATCATGAAGGCGTATCGGCAGGGGATTTTGAAGTAGCGTGAAGCCGACGCCTGCGCTGGTGACATGATCGGCGCAGGCGTCTCGCCGCGATCGCTGCTCGGTGCCTGCCTGTTTTAGGGCGGGCGCCGCCGCTGGCGCTCTGGATTCTCGCGCCCGCAAGCGCAACGCCTCCTCGCTTTCCATCTGCGCACTTTTCGCGCAGGGGAGTGGGGTGCGCGCTTCGTGGGCTTTCCCTTGCGCTACACTTATGACCCATGTCGTCACAATATCTTGCCTACATAGTCTGCTCGGTCCTAAGCTTCGTGCCCGCCATCGTGTTTCACGAGGTGGCGCACGGGTTTGCGGCGTACAAGCTCGGCGATCCCACAGCCAAGCGCGCGGGGCGCTTGTCGCTTAATCCGCTCAAGCACGTCGACCCGTTCGGCACGGTCATCCTGCCTTTGTGCATGCTTGCGATGAGCGGCCCCGTGTTCGGCTATGCGAAGCCGGTACCCTACAACCCGTCCTACTTCAGGAATCCCAAGACGGGCGACGTCATCGTTGGCCTTGCCGGACCTGCGGCGAACCTCGTGATGGCCGCCTTCGCCGGCGCCATCGCCTGGGCTCTCTACGGCCAAGCGCCCGCGCTTGTCGCGCAAAGCGGGGCGTTCGCATACTTCTACCTCATGTTCCTGCCCATGTTCGCCCTCATCAATCTCTACCTGCTCTTTTTCAACTTGCTGCCGATCCCGCCGCTTGACGGCTCGTCGGTGCTCGCGCTATTCATCCCGAAAAAGCACATGAGCACGTACTACCGCGTGCAGCAGTACGCCATGCCCGTCTTCATGATCGTCCTCGTCGTTCTGCCGTATGTCCTGCACGTGAATCCCGTCGGCGTCTATCTCGACGTCACGGCGGGCAATGTGGCCAACCTGCTGTTCCCGTTCAGGGTTTCCTAGGGGGCGAAGCTGTGTCCTACAAAGTCCGCACTGCAAGCTTCGAGGGCCCGTTCGACCTTCTGCTGTACCTGGTGAGCAGGCAGAAAGTCGATATTGGCGCCATCTCGATCACCGAGATTGCCGACCAATACCTCGCTGAGGTCACGCGCATGAAGAACCTCGACCTCGATGTGGCGAGCGATTTTTTGCTCGTGGCCTCGACGCTGCTCGAGATTAAGGCGCAAAGCCTCATCCCGCAGGATACGCCCGAAATCGACGACGATATCGCGGAGCTCACCCCGAGCGAGGCACGAGATATCCTGGTCGAGCGGCTGCTTGCCTACAAGCAGTACAAGAACGCGAGCGCCGCCCTTCATGCTCGCTTCGTGTCGGAAGGCCGCATGCACACGCGTCCGTTCGGACCCGACGTGTGCTTCTTGAACCTCATGCCCGACTATCTGAAAGACGTCACGCTCGACGGTCTCGCGCTCACGTGCGCCCGTGCGCTGGCCCGACGCGATGTGTTCCTTCTGGAAAGCGAGCATATCGCCGCAAAGCCCATTCCCGTCGAGACGCACGTGCGGGCCATCCACCAGCGCATCGTCAACCGCGGACACCTGCGGTTTTCCGACTTGGTCGACGAGCGCACGCCGACGCCAGTCGTTGTCGTGACATTCCTCGCGGTGCTCGAGCTTTACAAGCGCTCCATGGTGAAGATCAGCCAAGACGAGCTGTTCGGCGATATCTCGATCGACTACATCGAAGGGTCGGGCGAGCTTGACCTGACGGGCGAAGATGCGCTCACGTCGGTGGGCGAGGAGGAGTAACCATGTTCGAAGGTTTGCAGAAAGACCAGCTCGCAGGCGCAATCGAGGCAATGTTGTTCGTGACCGACGAGCCGGTGGGCACCATCGCGCTCGCCGACATGCTCGAGGTCGACCCCGCCGATGTCGAGAGCGCCCTTGTGGGGCTTCGCGACAAACTCGAGGCCGAAAACCGCGGCATCCAGCTGCGTGAAGTGGCGGGCGGCTGGCGGCTGTACACGCATCCCGCTTACCACGAGCTCATCGAGAAGTACGTCCTTTCCTGGGACACGCGCAAGCTCTCCCAAGCCGCCATGGAAACGCTCGCGATCGTGGCGTATACCCAGCCCACGACGCGCGCCCAGGTGGCGAGCGTGCGCGGCGTGAACTCCGACAGCTCCATCAACTCCCTGGTGGAAAAGGGCCTCGTGCGCGAGGCGGGGACCGCGGACACGCCGGGCAACCCCACGCTTTACGCCACGACGCGCGCGTTTTTGGAGAAGTTCGGCCTGCGCTCTACCGCCGATTTGCCCGACCTTTCCGAGTTCGCCCCCGACGATTCCACGCGCACGCTCATTCGCGAGCGTCTTTCCGCAGCTCACGAAGCAAGCGGTACCGCGCTCGAGCGCGACGAGGGCGACGTGCTCGACCGCGTTGTGTACGACGACGAGGAGGGCGATATGAGCGGGGCTGTCACGGGTGAGGCGCTCGTGGGGCATACGGCGCCCGAGTCGCTGTTCTCGCAGGATGCGGGTTTTCGTGCGGCTGCGTCGCGCAACGAGGCGGGGGAAGACGGCGATGACGAGGACTTTTCCGGCATGGACGACGGTTCGGCTCAGGAGATGCTTCGCCAGGCCATGTCCCAGGGCTTCGGCGTGGTCGACAAGATCGACTTCGACGAGCTTACGTTCGAAACGGAAGACGAGTAGCCATGATGCGCCTGCAGAAGTTTCTTGCGCGCGCGGGTGTTGCGTCGCGCCGCCATGCCGAAGAGCTCATCGTCGCCGGTCGCGTTATGGTGAACGGACAGCCTGCTGAGCTGGGGTGCTCGGTCGATCCTGGCAGCGATGAGGTGCGCGTTGACGGCGGAGCACCGGTGCGCCTTGCCGAGGGCGACGTCACGATCATGCTTCACAAGCCCGCTGGCTACGTCACCACGATGGACGACCCCCAGGGGCGAGCTACGGTGGCCGACCTCGTCCCCGCTGATCGGTTCCCGGGGCTGTTCCCCGTGGGGCGCCTCGATCGCGACACGACGGGCCTTCTTCTCTTCACGACCGACGGCGAGCTTGGAAACGCGCTTCTACATCCGCGCCGCCATGTGGAGAAACGCTACCTTGCCCTGGTCGAAGGGACGCCCGATGCTAAGGCGCTTGAGCGGTTGCGCCGTGGTGTTGCGCTCTCCGACGGCATGACGCTTCCCGCTCGTGCCGAGCTTTTGCGGGGCGGTGATGCGCAAAAGGCCGCGCGCGCAATTGGGACGGGCAAGGGCGCGGGCGGCATCAACGCCTCGCATACTGGCAAACGCAGCCGTGCGGTCCGTGAGAAGACGGGGAGCTATGTGCTCGTCGGTTTGCGAGAGGGCCGTAAGCGGGAGGTTCGCCGCATGCTCGAGGCGGTGGGTTATCCGGTCATCGCACTGCATCGCTTTTCCTTTGGTCCGCTTGAGCTGGGGGATTTACCCCGCGGCTCATGGCGCGAGCTCGCAGATGTGGAAGTAGGCGAACTTAAAGCCGCAATCCAGTCGTAACTGCTAAACTAACGGACTGCTGCCCAGGTGATAAGGATCCGGGCACGCGAGGAAAAGGTATGCGCATGTCTGAAGATATAACAAGCAAGACTCCTCACGGGTTCGACCATATCGTAGTGGTTGGCCTGGGGCTTATCGGTGCATCGCTTGCGGCCGCCATCTCGAAGTCCGACCCCGATGTCGAGGTGTTCGGGGTTGACGTCGATTCGCGGACTTGCGGCGAGGCAATCTCGCGTGGGTGGGTGGCGAACGCTTGTGCCCCCGAAAGCGAGGCGTTCTCCGATTTCGTGAAGGACCGTGCAGATCTCGTCGTCTTGGCGACGCCGGTTGCTGCGGTCGACGATTACCTGCGCCTTCTGCGCGATTGGGATTACCGCGGCGTTATAACCGACACGCTTTCCACGAAGGCGCATATCCTTGCGGCGACGGCTGAGATTCTGCCTTACCGCCGCAATTACGTGCCCGGCCACCCCATGGCAGGTTCGGAGAAGAACGGCATCGACGGCGCCCGCCCCGATCTTTTCGAGGGCGCTAACTGGATTCTGTGCCCCGATGCGGACACGCCGCCCGAGCATTTCCAGCGTCTGCATGAGCTCATCACGAGCTTGAACGCGCGCGTGGTTGCCATAGCACCTGACGAGCATGATGATTCCATTGCCGTCGTAAGCCATGTCCCGCATATCATCGCGGCTTCGCTCGTCCAGCTGGCGCATCGCCACGCCGACGATCAGCAGTCGCTCATGCGCCTTGCGGCAGGCGGCTTCAAGGATTCCACGCGCATCGCGGCGGGCTCTTCGAAGCTATGGTGCGGCATCGCGTTCGACAACGCCTGCGCGCTCACGAGCGGATTGCGCGAGATACAGGGCATCATCGGCGATTTCGCCGACGCCATCGACGCGCACGATCGCGAGGCGACGACTCGTCTTCTCGAGGAGGCGGCACAGGCCCGCCGCGCTCTGCCTGCCGCTTGGGTTCCCTCGACCGACAAGCTCCTCGAGGTTCGCATTCCCATGTCCGATCGAAAGGGCGTGGTCGCGGAAGTCACGACGATCGCGAGCTCCGCTGGCTGCAATATCCAATCGATCGAAATCGATCACATCACCGAGGATCGCGCCGTGCTCTCGCTCGTTCTAACCGACGAGGGCGATGTTGGGAAGCTGTCTGCCCAACTCATCGGCGCGGGCTTCTCGGTGTCGTTCAATCCGCTCTCTCCGAAGGAGCATATCCATGTCGATTAACGATCAACTGGCGTCCGCCGTGCGCAACGACGCCGCAACGTCTGCTGATCCTGTAGTTGCGGCAGAACAGGCGACCCTTATCGAGCCGCTCGCCCGCCCGCTGTCCGGTGCGGTGCGCGTCCCCGGCGACAAGTCGATTTCGCATCGTTCGGTGCTCTTCTCCGCGATGGCCGAAGGCGCTTCGCACGTGTCCGGCGTGCTCGACTCCGCCGATGTGCGATCTTCCATCGGCGCCGTGCGCGCTCTGGGCGCCGAGGTCAACCTCGAAAAGCGGCCCGACGGAAGCCTCGCAGCCGACATCCGCGGCTGGGGTGGCTTAGGTCCTTCGCAGCCGGAGGGCGCCATCGACTGCGGCAATTCCGGTACGACGGTTCGCCTGCTCATGGGTGTGCTCGCGCCATGGGACATCACTGTCGAGCTTACAGGCGACGACTCCCTTCGCCGCCGCCCGATGCGCCGCATCGCAGCCCCGCTTGAGCTGATGGGGGCTCGATTCGCGCCGGAAGGTGCGACGACGCTCCCGCTTTCCATCACGGGAACGCGCGGCCTCGCTGCGATTTCCTATGATTCGCCGATCGCCTCCGCCCAGCTGAAAACAGCGATTCTGCTCGCCGGCATCTTCGCGGCGGGCACGACGAGCGTTCACGAGCCGGCGCCCTCGCGCAATCACACCGAGCTCATGCTCCCCGGCTTCGGCGTCGACGTCGAAGCGGCGCCAGGGGAGGCTTCCGTTGCTGGTGGGCAGAGCCTTCACGCCTGCGACGTCGATGTCCCGGGTGACCCCTCGTCTGCGGCGTTCATGGCGTGCGCGGCGGCTCTTCGTCCCGACAGCGCGATCGACATTGAAAACGTGAGCTTGAACGAGGCGCGCATCGGCTTCGCACGGGTGCTCGAGCGCATGGGCGCCGACATCACCCTGAAGCCGACGGGCAGCGCGGGGGAGGAACCTTGCGGCACCATCTCGGTTTCCTACGTCGAGCATCTGCGCTCGTGCGAGGTCGTGGGTCGCGAGATCGCCTCGCTCGTCGATGAGATTCCCGTGCTCGCCCTTGTAGCTGCCCACGCGGAAGGCACGACGGTCTTTCACGAGGTGGGGGAGCTGCGCGTGAAGGAGACCGACCGTCTCGCGGCCATCTTGGAGGGGCTTTCCAAGCTTGGCGTGCGCGCGTGGTCCGAAGGCGATGACCTGCATATCGAGGGCAAGCCGGGTCTCGTTGTGCCCGAGGGGCTCGTGTTCGATTCCCTGGGCGACCATCGTCTTGCGATGACCTGGTCGCTTGTTGGCTTCACGGGAGCCCATCCCGTGTCTATCCGTGATTTTGAGGCAGTTCGCGTAAGCTATCCGGGCTTTCGCGCCGATATTGAAAGGCTGGCGAAATGATTGTCGCAATCGATGGCCCCTCGGGGGCAGGCAAGTCAACCGTCGCTAAGGCAGCGGCAAAGCGGCTCGGGTTCTCGTGCCTTGACACGGGGGCAATGTACCGCGCCATCGCGTGGAAGGCGCTCGCCGACGGCGTTTCCTTCGACGACGCCGAGGCGCTCGGCGCGATCGCGCGCGACAACGAAATCGAGTTCGGGCATGTCGAGGGCGACCCCGTTCCCCGTCGTGTCTTCATCTCGGGCACGGAAGTGACCGATGCCATCCGCACGTCCGAAATCGACCGAGCCGTGGGGCCAGTTGCCGCCGTTCCCGCAGTTCGCGAGGCGCTTGTCGCCCAACAGCAGCGCATCGGTCGCGCGGGCGACTACGTGGTCGAAGGCCGCGACATCGGCACGGTCGTTTTCCCCGAGGCTCCCGTGAAGGTGTTCCTCACGGCAAGCGCGGAGGAGCGTGCAACCCGTCGTGTCAAGCAGAACGAGGAGCGTCACGTGGGTTCGACGAACTACGAGGAGGTTCTCGCCGACATCAAGAAGCGCGACGAAATCGATTCCTCGCGCGCCGCGTCGCCCCTCAAACCGGCGGAAGACGCCGTGCATCTCGATTCCACCGGCAAAACCATCGAGGAAATCATCTCCTTCATCTGCTCGCGTGCCGAGCAGGCTCAGGGGTAATCGCGAAATGGCGTCCTGCCTCTCGAGGCGGGGCGTCCAACTTACGGGGTTCTCGCGCATATTCAAGAGAAAGGGCTGCGCATGAGCGTCTTTTTGCCATACGAGAAGATGTGGGACATGCCGCTCGGGGGCACGTCGACCGAAAAGCAGATTCCCCATTGGTTTGGGAACATCGTTTGGGTGGTCGTCGCCTTCGTGTTCAAAATCTGTTTCCGCTATCGCGTTGATGGGCGCGAGAACCTGCGGGCGTTCAACAAGAAATCGGGCGTGCTCCTTGTGGCGAACCACACGTCGTTTCTCGACGTGGCCTGCATGTACATCGCATGCCGTCCCAGCCAGTGGGTGCGCCTGCTCGGCCGTGAGACGCTCTTCGACAACGCCCGCGGTCTTGTGGGCCAGATTCTCTCGCGCGTCGGTGCATTCCCCATCAAACGCGATGCGGCCGACCGCGTGGCCATCAAGCGCGCGACGCGCAACCTGAAGAACAACGAGCTCGTCGGCATCCTCCCCGAGGGAACGCGCCGTGGTAAGGGAACCAAGAAGCCCGAAATCCATTCCGGCGCCGCGTTCATTGCGAAGATGGGGCATGCGCCTATCCTCCCTATGACCGTGCGCAATGCCGAGTATGTGAAGCAGAAGGGCAAGTTCTTCCGTTTCCCCAAGATCACGATGGAGTTTGGGTCGCCCCTGCTTGTCAGCGATTTCGACTTCCTTCCCAAGGAGGATCGCCTGGAGGGGTGCACGTGGTACGCGATGCGCGAGTGCTTCGCCCTCTCCCAGCGCGTGCCGCGCGGTGAGGTCGACATGGTGGCCCTGTTCCCTGACGGGCGCGACTTTACGGACGTGTTCGCGAATCATGCGATTCCCGAGCACACTCCCGAGGAGATTATCGCGGCGAAGGAGTCGAAATGAAGGTGACGCGTGCGAAATGCGCGGGAGCCTGCTACGGGGTCCAGCGCGCGCTCAACATGGCGCTTGATACCGTGTCGAAAGGATCGCACGCCGTCACGCTTGGCCCGCTGATTCACAACCCTCAGGTCGTGGCGCAGCTTGCCGAGCGGGGCATCCGCGCTGTCGAAAGCCCCGAGCAAGCCGTCGAGGGCAGTGTCATCATTCGCAGTCATGGTGTTACGCCGCAGGTCAGACGCGAGATAGAGGCGCGTGGGCTTCCCGTGATCGACGCCACGTGCCCCCATGTCGCCCGGGCGCAGAAAGCGGCGGCGAAGCTTGCTCGCGAATGCGGGCGCGTCGTCGTCGTGGGAGAGGCGGGCCATCCCGAGGTCGAGGGGCTTGTCGCCTACGCACGAGAGGCTGGCGGGGAAGTGCTCGTCGCCGGGCGGGCGGCGGACGTGCCGGCAAGCCTTTCGGGCAAGGTGGGGGTGGTGGTGCAAACCACCCAGACGCGCGAGGCGTTCGAGGAGGTGCTTGCGGCGCTTCGCGATCGTGGCGTCGAGTGCGTGGTGAAGGATACGGTGTGCCTCGCGACGCGCGAGCGGCAGGAATCCGCGGCGGCGCTTGCTCGGGAAGTCGACGCGATGATCGTTATCGGTGGGCGCAACTCATCGAACACGACCCGTCTTGCCGAGATTTGCTCGTCGGTGTGCGGGAATACGCATCACATCGAGCGCGCTTCTGAGCTCGATCCTGCCTGGTTTGACCAGTGCACCGAGGTGGGAATCACGGCGGGTGCGAGCACACCAGAAGATCAGATCGCCGCCGTTGAAGCGCGCATCGCTAGCTTGGGGTAGAGCGGACCCTTCTATTCTTTGAAAGCGTGCGGGCTCGTTGAAGGCGCCGCCTCCTGCGCGGCGCTTCTGTCCCACGAGATAGAAGCGCCGGAGGGTAGGCGCATATATAAGCAGCGTGCCGAAGTGAAATCTCCTCTGCGGGGCGAATGCCGGAGGCGATCGCCCTATCTATCTA
>NZ_DBFSAP010000023.1:0-8643 GCF_048412355.1 Ellagibacter sp. | reverse complement strand
GCCGCCATCGCATCTGCGATGCGCCCCATTGCGCCCAAAAGCATTCGATATTCGGCTGTCAAAGTGCGTTAATCGGATAAACCTACTCGGCTTCAAAAAACTTCGGATTATCCCTTGACTTCATATAGCTGGTCTCCTTTCTACAGGGAAAAGCGCATGTGCCAGGGAGGCCGAGAAAGCTGAGACCGGGTCGGGGTTCGAGTAGGAACCTTGGACCTGAGTCGCCAAGTCGCCTCGCAAGCACATGCGTTTTTCGCTTACATAACGCAATAAAAGGTAGGGGAAGCACTTTTCGAGAATATTTCAGCCGTAAGAAATGAGGGTTTCCAACCCGCGAAAGGCCGCGATACGACGCTTAGGGGCAGCCTCTTGACACCATTCGTCAGGTTCATTATTGTTGCCGTTGCAACTGTTGTCGTGGCAATAATAAGAAAAGCGGAAGAGGGCTACCGTTGTACATGTCGGACATTTCCATCATCGTGCGAAAGATGCGCACCTTCGCCGAGCGCAACATGGCTCACAGGGGCATCGGCTTCCCCGAGCAGCTCGTGCTGATGAGCCTCCTCGCGAACGGCGAGTCGAACCAGGAGTCGATCGCGGCCGAACACGGCATCGATCGCGGCGCCATCGCGAAGACGCTCGCAAAGCTCGAAGCGAAAGGCCTGGTGACACGCAAGGTCAACAACAAGAACAAGCGCGAGAAGATCGTGTGCGCAACGCCTGAGGCAACAAGCGTCTTCGACGAGATGCGCGCGTCGTTCGTCGAGTTGGACAACACGCTCTTTAACGGCTTCACCCCCGAGGAGAAAGCGAGCGCCTGCAATCTCATCGCGCGCATGGCGGCCAACCTGCAGGAAGTGGATTCCGCGCCCGCCGCAGCCGACGGCCGCTAGCGAACGTCCCACACGCCCGCCGCATCCACCTCGCGACCGCTCCCACGGCTTTCCCCACCACATCGACAACCACCAGAAAGGAAAGATCTCAGACCCATGATGCACCGGAAAACGAAGGAGCAGGACATCGAGCCTGCTCAACCCAATAAGGGCTCGGACATCGAACCGCAAGCCCCGGCGGGCAATTCCCCCGCCAAAGCAGTACCCACCGCCCGCAGCCAAGGAAAGGGCTACGCACTTGTCGCCGTAGTCTATTTGCTCGGACTATGCATGGGCGCGCTCGACATGGGCATCGTCAACCCCGCGCGTACCGTTATTCAGAACACGCTCAGCGTTGACGATAGCCTTGGCGTATGGATCATCACCATCTACACGCTCGCCTACGCCGTGTCAATTCCCATCATGGGCAAGCTCGCCGACCGCCATGGCCGCAAGGGCGTCTACCTGCTGTGCATCCTGCTCTTCGGCTTGGGCTCGGCGCTGTGCGGCGTCGCACAGGATTTGGGCAACTTCTGGATCCTCATCGGCGCGCGCGTCATCCAGGCGCTCGGCGGCGGCGGCATCATGCCGGTCGCAACAGCGGAGTTCGGCACCGCGTTCCCCGAGGAAAAGCGCGGCATGGCGCTCGGCATCGTGGGCATGGTGTACGGCCTTGCCTCCATCCTGGGCCCGACGGTGGGCAGCGCGATCCTCGAGGTGTTCGGGGCAACGCAGTGGCAATTCATCTTCTACGTGAACATCCCCATCTGCGTCATCGTGCTGATCCTCGGCGTCAAGCGTCTCCCGAACGCGCAAGCCGAGAAGACGGGACCCCTCGATGGCCTGGGCATTCTCATCCTCACGCTCATGACGCTCAGCCTTATGTACGGGCTTAAGAACATCGACTTCTTCGATTTCGCGACGTCGATCGCATCAACCGACGTATGGCCGTTCCTCGTGGCGTTCGTGGTGCTTCTGCCGCTGTTCGTACTGCGCGAGCGCCGCGCCGCCGACCCTATTCTCAACCTGAAGTACTTCACCAACGCGAACATCGTCATCGCGTTTCTGTGCGCGGTGATTTCAGGCATCGCCATGATGGGCACCATCTTCTTCCCGCAGTTCTGCGAGAACGCCATGATGATGAAATCGGGATCGGGCGGCTACTTCATCGCGCTGCTCGGCGTGGGCAGCGGCGTTGGCGCCATGATGTCGGGCAAGCTCATCGACAAGCACGGCGTGAAACCGGTGCTCGCGATGGGCTTCATCGGCGTGGCGATCGGCTCGGTTTTCATGGCGTTTGTGGCCTGCACCTGGCCAAGCCTCCTCACCGTGTGCGCCACCATGATCATCACCGGCCTCGGCCTCGGCTTCACCATGGGCACGCCGCTCAACTACATGATGCTAGAGAACACCGACGAGAAGGAATCGAACTCGGCGCTGGCCGCGCTGTCCCTCGTCCGCTCCATCGGCACCGCGATCGCGCCCGCCATCATGGTCGCGTTCGTCGTGCACGCGAGCGCCTACCTGCAGGGCAACCTCATGGATGCGATGCCGAGTGAGGTGAGCGTCTCCGAACTGCCCCACGCCGCCGAGCTCGACAGCGAGCTTGCGAGCCTTCGCGAGACCGAAAATGGCGCGAAAATGCTCGAGGGTGTCGACATCCCGCCACTCGAGGACTATCGCACCATCGACGTGGGCATGGACAGCGCGAGCGGAGACGGAAGCTTCGAGATGAGCGACGAGACGCTCGAACAGCTGAAGAACTCCGACGTCACCACGGTGGTTTCCGCATGCAAGGCGCTCTCGAGCGAGATGTTCGACACCATGAAGCCGACGATCGAGGGCAACATCCAAGGCGGGTTCGACAAGGGCATAGCCTCGATGCAGGAGGGTCTGGACAGCATGGATGCCCAGATGAGCCGTGTGCCGGCACCTGCGGCAGCCGCCATGGCCTCCCAGCGTGACGAGCTGCAGACCGTCGTGTCGCAGATGGAGGAAGCCCGGGATGCCGTGCCCGCCATGCTCGACGAGGCGAAGGAGAACTACCTGACCGAGGTCGACAACGATGCCGCGAAGATTCAGGAGGCCTACCAGCAAACGATGAACAGCGGTTTCAAGGGAATGTCGCTGTTCGTGGCCGCCTGCTCGATCGTGGGGCTTGTGCTGCTCGTTCCCTATAAGGACAAGAAGAGGCTCGCACAAGCTGGGAAGTAAACGACCCGTACCGAGGGACGCAGCCGTCCCAGCCACGTCGCCGGGACGTGTTGTTCAGCGCCGCCGGGGCGCTCCGCCCAAACGACAAAAGACGTCTTACGCGAAGCGCCCGCGTCCACGGATAAAACCACGGGCGCGGGCGCTTCGCTTTACTCCCAGCTCTTGTTTATTCCCAGCCCTTCCACACGTCGGGCTCGTAGCCGACGGTCGCCTGGCGGCCGTTGCGGACGATGGGCTCGCGAAGTATCTGCTGGTTATCGAGCACCTTCTCGAACTTCTGGTCGGCAGCGAGGTACCGTACGAGCGCAACCGTGTCGGCATCTTTTGCCTTCGGATCGATCACGGCATCGATCCCGCCGACGGCGCGCGCCACGCTTTCGAGCTCGCCTTTGCTCATCCCCTTTTCCTTCAAGTCGATGAACTGGAACTTCACGCGACGCTCCTTGAAATAGCGCTGCGCCTTCTTGGTATCGAAGCTTTTCTTCGTGCCGAATATCTGGATGTTCATACGTACCGCCTTCGGTCAATTCTCGTCCGTCCATGATACGACAAGGGAGCCGAGCAAAAACAGAGCAGGCGGAGATGGAGGAGGACGGCAACCGACCGTCGGCAAGAGTCGGCCAGATCGGACTGGCGCCCAGCGCGCGCCGGCAACACGCTCGCAGCTGCACACATAGCCGATGCGCAAGCTCGCCGCGGCGTTCTATCGCCACGCGGCGTGGCGATAGAGAAGCACACCGCCCGCCAACGATGGCGCCTCGGTGAAGAAAATCAACGTCTGGGTTACATCCCTTGAAAGGGGCGAAGGCGGCTGCTAGGATACCTCCCCGCTATGAAGGATTTGACCAAAGCATACATCGCAATTCGGCGGCCCCTGGTATACGGGGCCTCTCCTGTTGTTCCCCAAGTGCTCTCTGAGCAGCCGCTTTCCTCTTGTCGTATCTGATACGCGCATAGCGCGTGCATGAAATTTCGCCACAGGCCAGCGTACCTTTGGCGAAGAACCGAATAGATACGAAGGAAGCTTATGTCTGATAATTCTACGGTCGCGCCCGCCAATGGGCGCATTACCGGGACCCAAATCCGCATCGTCGCGGTCGTCGTCCTGGGTGCCTTCTTGGCGCTACTGAACCAAACGGTGATGTCGCCTGCGTTGCCGGTCATCATGTCCGATTTCGCCATCGATGCCTCGACTGCCCAGTGGATCATGTCCATATACCCGCTGGTGAGCGGCATCATGGTCCCCGTTTCGGCGTTCCTTATCGACAAGTTCAGCACCCGCGCGCTGTTCTTCGGGGCAACGCTGGTGTTCGCGCTGGGCACGCTGCTGTGCGCCGCAGCCCCTGATTTCCTGTTCCTCATCATCGGTCGCGTGCTGCAAGCGGCGGGCTCAGGCGTGCTCATGCCGCTGGTCTCGGTGGTTCCCATGCTGGTGTTCCCCGTCGAGAAACGAGGAACGGCTATGGGCATGGCGGGCATCGTCATGTCGGCGGGTCCCGCGGTCGGCCCCGTCGTAGGCGGCGCGGTGATCGACACGTACGGTTGGCGCACCATGATCGGCGCCATCGTCCCCCTCGCAATTCTCGTGCTGGTGCTGGGCATTTTCATGCTGAAGAACGTGGGCGAGCTGAAGAACCCCAAACTCGACCTGCTTTCGGTCGTCCTTTCCACCATCGCTTTCGGCGGACTTCTCTACGGATTCTCCAGCGCCTCGTCGATGGGATGGGGCAGCCCCGTGGTGCTCGGCTCGATCGTCGCAGGCGTCGTGTGCTTGGTGCTGTTCGTCGTACGCCAGGGCAAAATCGAGGACCCGCTGCTTCAACTGGGCACGCTCAAGACGCGCGAATTCCGCGTGGCGGCCATCATCGTCACGCTAATCAACGCTGCATGCCTGGTCACCAACACGTTGCTGCCGCTGCTGCTGCAAACGGCGCTCGGTGCTTCGGCCTTCGAAACCGGCATGGCCATGCTTCCCGCAGCGGCGGTGGGCATCATCATCAGCCCCATCTCCGGCGTGGTGTTCGACAAGTTCGGCCCGCGCGCCATCTCAATCATCGGCTTGGCGCTCATGACCGGCGCCCTGTTCTTGCTCTCGCTTTCGACGGTCAACACACCCATCCTGGTGGTTGCGCTGTTCTGCATGCTGCAGTCCGCCGGCCAGTCGCTCGCGAACATGCCGGTGAACACATGGGGTGTCAATGCCCTGACCAACGACATGATAGCCCACGGCAACGCCATCGCGAACACCGGCCGCCAGGTCGCCGGCGGTTTGTGCACGGCGCTCATCATCACGGTCATGACAAGCGTCACTGCGTCCGCCGGCGTCGACGCGAGCATCCAGGTCGCCACCGCCGTGGGCGCGGGCGTCGCTTACAAGGTGTGCGCGGCAATCGGCCTCGTTTCCCTTATCTACGCCGTGTTCAGCGTGCGCGCCAAGAAGGCTGCACCTAAAACGAAGGAGGCATAAGCGATGTCCGAGATTCTGTCCGAGCGCATCCCCCTCGAGCTCGAGGGGACGCCCGTTTCGAGCATCATGATTGAAGAGCCGTTCACCTGCACGCAGGATTGCACGGTCTCCGATGTGGTGCGCATGCTTGCCGAGAACGAGGTGAGCAGCATGCCCGTGGTCGACGAGCGCAACCAAGTGGTCGGGTTCATCTCCGACGGCGACGTCATGGGCGCCATCGCGCAACATCGCGCCCACACTATTTTCACAGGCGGCGACGCATCTATGCTGTACTTCGACGATCAGAGCCTTGAGCAGCGCATCGAGGATCTGAGGAACCGCAGCGTCATGGACTTCGCAACGCGCAAAGTAGTGTGCGCTCGACCCGACCAAAGCATCGCCCGCGTCGCCGCGCTACTGGCGAAGAAGAAGTTCAAGAAGCTTCCTGTAGTTGATGACGAGGGCAAACTCGTGGGAGTCATCCGCCGCTCTGCCATCACCAAGTACGTCTTCGGCATCCTTTTTCAATAGGGGACGAGCGCGGGCTCGGGGCACACCAAGGCCACTGACTCAGTTTTGTTGCGAGCATTCCAGACGCAACTGGGTCAAACGACCTTGACACGCATGTGCTTTCCCTCGATGCTTCGGTAAGGGGGACTGCGAAAATCGCAGCACGGGTAATCGACGCCGCACCCCCGAAGGCAAAAGCGAACACGGGAGCGACACTATGGGAAAAGTCCTGGACGAAGATTTGGTTTATGAGATTCTCTCCGTCGTGGCGGAGATCCCGGCGGGATGCGTCGCCTCATACGGCCAAATCGCGCGCCTCATCGGCAGGGAGAAAAACTCTCGCCTGGTCGGAGCCGTGCTGAGTGAGGCGGATTGCTACGGCGATTACCCGTGCCACCGCGTCGTCAACCACGCGGGACGCCTCGCGCCCAACTTCCCCGACCAGCGAGCGCTGCTGACGGAGGAAGGGGTCGCCTTCCGAGACAACGGCTGCGTCGACATGAAAAAATGCCAATGGGATGAGTGATCGGGGTGCGCCCTGCAATACGTCACGCTGAATCAGGGACCTCGCCAGCGAATTCCGAGTCGAGCCTGAGCAATTGCTGACGCACGTGCTCGTGTTCAAGATCGCATGATGGGGAGCTGGGCGCCCAAGTCCTTCCGCCCGCCATCCCCACCCTGACATTACGCGAGCCTCGAAGGGGCATCAGCGCGCTTCGAACATCTCGCCTGCGGTGACAAGCGTCAAATCGTCGCGCGCCTTCGCCTTCTCTTGCGTCGCTTCACTCACAGGCTCTTTCGTGAACAGGAAGAACGAGCGACGAGAATACCCCTTCACGAGGGGAGCGCGGCGCTCAAGCAGTTCGACCGCGCGCGACTCGTTGAAGGAGTTGCGCCACTTGCACTCGCCCAGAAGGATCGCTTTCGACTCCTTGTCTGCGGCAATGAGATCGATGTCCGTCTCGGTCTTGTCGCGCGAATCGGTTCCCCACCAACGACCGAATGACGACGCAAGAAATGGCAGCTCCCCCTTGGCGTTCGCGCGCACAACCCATTGCCCGCACACCGCCTCGAATTGTCTCCCCACATACGTCTGCAGGGCCTGCCCAAAGGCCGACCCGCACGCAGCCGCCGACCCAGCACCCGCCTCAATAGCACCGACGCTTTTGCTCACAAAGGCGTACCAATACGCGAAGAACGGGTCCTCGAGCGTATACAGCGCCCTGCGCGATGTGCTCGGATTCTCGCCGAATGGCACTTCGCGCTTAACAATGCCCAGGTCAAGAAGCATTTTTAGATACTTCGACATAGAGGACGCGCTCACGCCCGCTCGCTCGGCTATCCGCTTCGGGGAAGTCTCGCCAGAACCGATCGCATCGAGAATCGAGTTGTACAGCGCAGGCTCGCGCAGCTCTTGGCGAAGCAGCATAAGGGGCTCTTCGTAGAGGATCCCCGAGGTGTCGAACAGAAGCTCGGTAACGTTCTCCTCGTACGTTGCCCCCGCATCGATTTGCGCCAAGTAATACGGCGTGCCTCCGAATGTCGAGTAATACGTAATCGATTGCTCCGGCGAAAGCCCTGGCAGCATGAGCGCCGCATCGAAACAGTCGAACGGCTTAACCTTCAGCTGCATAGTGCGGCGACCGTACAGCGGGCTTTTCCGCCCAAGCACTTCGCCCTCCATGAAGCCCTCGTTGCTTCCGCACAAGATGACGCGAACGTTAGTGGCGCTCAAACCGTGATCGATGGCGATCTGCAAAACCGATGGAAGAGACGGCTCGGTTTCCGCAGCATAGGGAAATTCATCGAAGACGAGAAGAAACGGCTCGCCTTCGCGCTGCTTGGCGGCGTTCGCGATGAAGGAGAAGGCGCTGCGCCAATCAGGGAACGCACCAGTATCTCCCGGCAAACCGAAAAACGAATAGATGGCACGCGAAAAGTGAACCAGATTCTGCAGTGAGCTACGCTGCTGCGCGGTGAAATAGAGCGTCGGCTTATCGCTGGCGAAGGCGTCGATAAGCGTGGTTTTCCCAACGCGCCTACGACCGTAGACTACCGCCATCTGAAACCCGTTCTTCGCATACATGCGATTGAGCTGGGCAAGCTCCTTTTCGCGTCCAACGAACATATGCTCACCACTTCCTTCTTCATAAGATGCTTATGAGTATGATACTCGTAAGCATCTTATGCAAGCAATAACGCGAAAAGAAAGAAGGGCCATCATTTCAAGGGCTTATTCCGACGCCGCCGATCGCGTCCCGATTTGTGGTGTATCGAGAGCCATCGCCGGAACCACCGGCCACCCCTGTTCGGTGAATGCTACCCCTGCCCACCCCGAGGTCAATCGCCGCCGAGTTTGAAGTGCGAGTTAAGTTTTTGAGGAAAAACAGCCGAGAAATCTGCTAGCGAAGGAAAAGGGCCCTTCGGTATGCTTGCGGGTGTCTAAGCCAAAGCAAGCGGGAGAAAGGCCCTTCACGATGAATCTTACCACGCGCGCCGACGCGGTGGCGGCGCTCCGCGCCCACTACATGCCGGAATTGACCAGAACCGAGGACTTCGAAGCGTTCGAGTCGATCGTCGCCTCGAACGGGAAGTCCCTGC
>NZ_DBFSAP010000022.1:0-118651 GCF_048412355.1 Ellagibacter sp. | reverse complement strand
CCCACACCTCCACGACGTTGCCCACCGAGAGCATCCTGGCCAGGAACTCGGCGTCGTTGCGGTCGTTCTTCCTGCGCCTGTCGGCGGCGGGCTTCATCATCTTGGACACGGCGCCGATGACGCAGTCGACGCCCAGGGCGGCGAGCTTCTTCTGCAGGTCGAACCCGGTCACGCCCGACTCGTATACGCATTTGGCCGCGGGGTCGACGGACCGGACCCAGTCGGCCGCGGCGGCCGCGTCGTAGCCGAAGGTCGCGGATCTGACCTCTCCGGTCATGGCGTCGAGCGCGACCGCCTTGATCGAGCGCGCGTGCACGTCCAGGCCTACGAACGTGGTAACATTCAGCATGAGAGCCCCTTCCATGAATGTGGCGTGGCCGCCACGGTTGACTAGACACCTTCCATTGTCGGCCTAATCCGCGGAAAGTCATGCAGCAGGGGCTCTCAATTTACTGTGTCCTGCTCATATCGTCTGTTCGCTTACTTATGCCAATCGACGAGGCAGGAGTCGAGGCCGGCGATGAGGACCTCCTTGTCCATGTGGCGTCCGATGAAGCAAATCTTGTTCATGCGGTCGCCCACTTCGGGATCCCAGTCTTCCATGATCTCGGGGTACTCGGTAATCGCTTGCTGGCGCTCATCCTCGGTGGCGGCGTCGACGAACATGCTGCTCTCGTCCATCGTCATCTGGCGGCCCGCCTGCTCGAAGACGTATGCCGTATCCGGATGTTCGGTCACCCACATGATGCCCTTCGCGCGGATGATGCTCGTGGGCCACCCCTCCGCGTACTCGTTGAGTTTGTCGAGGTCGAAGGGCTTGCGGCGCTTGTAGATGAAGGTCTCAATGTCGTACTCGAGAACCTCAGGGTCGTCGTGCTCCTCGGGATGTTCCATCGCGTCTGCCCAGGCGGCGGAGTTGTACGCCTTCTCGAAGTCGAAGCGGTTCGTGTCGAGAAGCTCACTCATCGGCACGTCGCCGCGCGTCGCCTCCACGATGACTGCTTCCTTCTGTAGGCTGCGAACGATTGCCTTCAACTCATCCATTTGCTCGGGCGTCACCTTGTCGGCCTTGTTCAGGATGAGCGTCGAGCAGAACTCGATCTGCTGGATGAGCAGGCTCTCGATGTCGTCCTCGTCGATGTCTTCCTCCAACAGGTCGCGCCCGCCGTTGAACTCGTCGTACATGCGCGCGCAGTCGACGACGGCTACGATGTTGTCCAAATCGAGCGGCGCGTGCCCCTCGTTTTTCGTCTGATCGCAGAAGTCGGAGATGATGTAGGCAATGGGAATCGGTTCGCAGATGCCCGATGCCTCGATGATGATGTAGTCGTACTTGCCCGCGTTCGCGATGTCGGTCAGCTGGTTGGCCAGGTCGTCGGAAAGCGTGCAGCACAGACAGCCGTTCGTGAGCGGGATAAGGTCGCCGTCCATTTCGGAGAACCCGTTCGAGTCGATGAGCGCGGCATCGACGTTCACCTCGCCGATGTCGTTCACGATGACCGCGGCACGGATGCCCTCCTCGTTTGCGAGAATGTGGTTCAACAGCGTCGTCTTACCTGCTCCGAGATACCCGGTGAGCAGGATAATTTTGATTGGCTTCTCTTCTTCCATGAAACGCTCCTTTGCGGTTAGCTTGATTGCTTTTGTTTGCTACCGCCCACTTTACTCCAAAGGCGCTTCGCGCGTGGCCATCTCCATGTGAAACCGCATGCAATCGAACAAAAGCTGTGGCTTTCGCGCAGCGACTGCGGTAAGCGAGACGGGTCTTGTCGCGCTGCGATACAATGCGGAGACGACACATGAATCGATGCCGGCCGCGCGAGGCTTTTCTTGCGCGGCCGCGTTGCGCATCCGCGCATTTCCCGTTCGCAGTACGCAGGAGAAGATACCTATGCCCGTAGACATCGCCACGTTGAATGGCCCTCAGGCCGAAGCTGTCCAGTGCACGGAAGGCCCGCTTTTGGTACTCGCGGGCGCAGGCTCGGGCAAGACGCGCGTGCTCACCTATCGCATCGCTCATCTCGTGGAGGACTTGGATGTGGCACCGTGGGAAATACTTGCGATCACCTTCACCAACAAGGCCGCCGCTGAGATGCGCGAGCGCCTTCAGGGCATCATCGGGCCGCGGTGCCGCGGCATGTGGGTCTCTACCTTCCACAGTATGTGCGTGCGCATGCTGCGCGCCGACGCCGAGCGCCTCGGCTTCTCGAAGAGCTTCACCATCTACGACACCGACGATCAGAAGCGCCTGTACAAGGAAATCATGGCTGAGCTCGACATCGACCCGAAGCGCTTTCCCGTAAACGCCCTCATGGGACGCATCTCCCAGGCGAAAAACGAGCTCATTGTGCCGGGTGATTTCGAGAAGCAGGCGATCGACCCGGTGGGGAAGGTGGCCGCCCGAATCTACACGCGACTGCAGGAGCGTCTGCGTGCCGCGAACGCTTTCGACTTCGATGACCTGCTCGTGTACGCGTATCTGCTGCTGAAGAACCACCCCGACGTGCTCGAGGCATACCAGGAGCGCTTCCGCTACATCATGGTGGATGAATATCAGGACACGAACCATGCGCAGTATGCTATCACCGGGCTTTTGGCGCAGAAGTACAAAAACATCATGGTCGTGGGCGACGACGACCAGTCCATTTATTCGTGGCGCGGTGCCGACATCCGCAACATCCTCGAGTTCGAGCAGGACTATCCCAACTGCCACACGGTGAAGCTCGAGCAGAACTACCGCAGCGTGGGCAATGTGCTCGCCGCCGCGAACGCCGTCATCGCGAACAACCAGCACCGCAAGGCGAAGAAGCTCTTTACCTCCGCCGAGGACGGCGAGAAGATCCACGTCTATATGGCAACCGACGAGCGCGACGAGGGCCGTTGGATCGCGGGCGAGATCGAGAAGCGCCGCTCGGCAGGCATGTCGTACAACCAGATCGCCGTCTTTTACCGCACGAACGCCCAATCGCGCATGCTTGAAGACATGCTTTTGCGCGCGGGCGTGCCCTACCGCATCGTCGGCGGCACGAAGTTCTTCGATCGCGCGGAGATTCGCGACGTCATGGCATACCTCACGCTGGTCGTGAATCCCGCCGACGACATTGCCGCGAAGCGCGTCATCAACGTGCCGCGTCGCGGAATCGGCAAGACCACCATCGAGCGCATCGAGCAGTTTGCCCGCGAGATGGGCATGACGTTCATGCAGGGGGCTGAGCTTGTCGTGCTTGACCCCGAGCTGCGCGCCTCGACCCGCCGCGCGGTGGGCGAATTCGTCGAGCTTATCAAGGAGGCGCAGGAATATTCGGGCGAGCTGCGCCGCGTGGTGGAGATGATCGTCGATCGCGCGGGGCTCATCTCGGCGCTCACCAACGAGAACACCGATGAAGCGCGCGGGCGCATCGAGAACATCCAGGAATTCATGGGCGTTGTCGACGAGTTCTCGCAGACGCATGAGGAAGACGACGCCGAGTTTGCTGCGCCGACGGAAGGGGACGCGGTTGCCGGCGACACGGAACCTGTCCGCGTGCTTCGCGGGGATTCCCTTGCCGACTTCATCGAGTGGGTGCGCCTGCGCACCGATTTGGACACCATGGGGGAGGATGGCAAGGCCGTTACGCTCATGACCGTGCACTCGTCAAAGGGCCTTGAGTTCGACTGCGTGTTCACGGCAGGCATGGAGGAGACCCTTTTCCCGCATATGAACAGCGTAAACGATGCTGCGGGCATCGAGGAGGAGCGCAGGCTTGCCTACGTTGCGATCACCCGTGCGCGAAAGGTGCTCTACCTCACGTGCGCGCAGCAGCGCCAGATTTTCGGCCAGACGTCGGCGAACCCGGTATCGCGCTTCATCCACGAGATTCCTGCCGAGCTGCGCCAAACCTCGGGGCTGGGCTCTGCGGGCTTTTCCGGCACTGGCTGGGAGAAACGCGGAAGCCGTCGCGGTATCGCGGGAAGCGGTACGGAAGCGGGCGGCGGTCGCGTGTTCGGGCGCTCGAGCGCATCGGGAAGCGCGGGTCGCGGCGACCGCGACCGCGCAGGCCGAAGCGGGCATACGGGGTCGAGCACTCACGGTTCGGGTGGCTACGTCAACCCGAAAGCGGGGAAGAAGGAGGCGGCGGGCGTCACTTTCTCCGTCGGCGACGCAGTCGACCATAAGACGTTCGGCCGCGGCAAGGTCGTGAAAGTCGACGGCGACACGCTCCATATCCGTTTCGCGAAAACCGGCCAGACGAAGAAGCTTTTGAAGGATTATGCCCCCATCGTGAAGATTGGGTAGCGTGAGCAAAGAGGCTGCTAGGGAAGGCTGAACCGCACCCCATTTCTTGGATACAAGAAATGGGGTGCTTTTGGAAAAGTATGCTCATAATGGTGATGAGGGTAAGATTTACTCGATGAGCTTGATTAGTTCATCTCGGCTACAAGCACCCTGCCATATACAGCGGCAGATAAACCCGGTCGCCTTCGATTTTCATCTGTTTCGGGTGCAACACGTACTGCGTGCCGATTTTCTTATCGAACGTCTCTTTGAGCCTGTCTAGCGAAACGGTGCCATACTGCCGCGGCGACTTCACTTCGATAGGGCTTATCCGCGGTTTTCCTGCCGCGTTCACGTACGGTCGTACGATAAGGAAATCGATTTCCATGCGCTGCTGGTTTTCCTTCTTCCCCGACTGCGAATAGAAAAACAGCTTGCGCCCATTGGCGACAAGGCATTGCGCGACCACGTTTTCGACAAGCATCCCCTCGTTGAGGCCCACGTCGCCCCTGAGCACCGCCCGGTACACGCCCTCTTCGTCCGTCGCTCCCGTCGACAGTGCAAGCGTCGCGAGCAACCCCGTGTCTGCCATATAGCACTTCAGGGAAGTTTGTTCCACACTCAACCCCAGGCCGACGCTCGGGTCGGTGGAGGCGTAGCAAATGTTCGCTATGCGCGCATCGGAAAGCCAGAAAAACGCCTCTTCGTACGTGCGCATGCGAGCATTTTTGCTGATGGAGCTGAGCGTGAACTTCTTTTCATGCTTGGATAGCTGCCCGGGTATACCGTCCAAAACCGAAACGACCTTGAATTCGTAACCGCGGGCGAAGCGCGCCACGTCGTTGCGATACAGCTCGATGATCTGCCGCTTCGCCTGCTCGACTGGCTGGAACTTTCGCTGCTCGGTGTATATCCTCACAGGCTCGGGCATTCCTCCCACTAGCATGTATTCGCGGAACAGGGCCGACGCCTTGCGATGCAGGTTGTCGGGAAGGGGCTTGAGGGAGTCAAAGCTTGACCCGATGAGCTGCGCTAGGGGCTTCTCGCCCATAGCCCAGAGAAATTCCTCGAAATCGAACGGCGCGAGCTCAAGCGTCTGCTCCTCGGACGGAACGACGATGTCCTGGATATTCTGTTTGATCGATAGGAGCGATCCGGTTTCAACATAGTCGTACCGGCCGTCAGCGACAAGGTACTTCACAAGCCCCCGCGCGAAGGGGAACATCTGCACTTCATCGAAAACGACGAGGCTCTCGCGGTCGAACAGCTCGACGGAATAATAGGCGGAAAGATACAGGAACAAGGCGTCGAAATCGTTGCTGTAATCGCGAAAGTACTGCTTGACCTCGTCGGGGGCTTGGAAGAAGTCGATCACGAGACATGATTTATATTCGTTTAGGCCGAATTCCTTAGCAAGCGTGCTTTTCCCGACGCGGCGGGCACCTTCTATGAGAACGGCTGTTTTCCCAGCCTGTTGTTGTTTCCACTCAAGGAGCTTTTCGTATGCTTTTCTTTTGAGCATGGCTTTCCTAACACGATGCGCAGAACTTCCATGCCCCCATTATGCACGATGCGCAGAACTTTCATAGGTAGAATATGCACGATGCGCAGAACTTGGGGTTGTAGCCTTTGCGGGCGGCAATGCGCTCCAAACGCAAAAGCCCGCAAAGGCTCGGCAGCGTACTTGAGCGATGCCGAGCCATGCCCGCCTTCGCTTTCCCGCCTTCGGCCATGATGCCGAAATGGAAATCGCCTTGCAACGGGCTTGGGGCAGACAAGATTCCGGAGTTCAAGAAACAGGACTAAGGCAAAGGGAAACCGACGCGAATGAGCGTTTGCGTTCCAATTAAGAATCTTAAAGATGCTGCCGCCATAGTTCGCATTTAATTGCTTCCACGGTAATCCTTTCTTGCTATGTTGAATAAGCTTTATCGGCGATGGCATTGCAGTTTTCTCGGATGTGGAGGTGCATACATGCGGAAGAAGTGATTTTGCCCCGATTGCCGACTTCCCTTGCAGTATTCGTTTCTTGGTATGTTGTGCATTTGTATTCTGAGAAAACGCCAGATGAAGTCTCTGCGCTTGCAATCGTTTGTGTACTTTCGTAGAATGTAATTATCGTACAAGAATCTGTACAAGTATGGAGGTCTCGCCATGGAAGCGGTTGCGTACTCGACGTTTCGCAAGGATTTGCGGGCATACTTGGATAAGACGCGCGATGATGCTATTCCGCTGTTGGTCACGAGCAAAGACCCAAGCGCGAATGTGGTCGTCATGAATGCGATGGATTACGATAATCTCATTGAAAACTTAGAGGTTCAATCGAACGCGCGTTTGATGAGCAAGATTGAGAGAGGGATGAAGCAGTTTGCCGAAGAACGAGGTGCAAACCACGAGCTCATCGAGGTAGAGGATGCCTAAACTGTGGTCCGACGATGCCTGGGAAGATTATCTTTGGTGGCAAGCCGAGGATAAGCGAACGCTCAAACGCATTAACAAGTTGATAGAAGATGCGCTGCGAAACCCTTATGAGGGGCTGGGAAAGCCTGAAAAACTCAAGGGCAGCTTGTCTGGCTTGTGGTCGAGAAGGATCAATGAGAAGGATCGCCTTATCTACGACGTGCAAGGCGATACGATTCGCATTTACTCGGCGAGAAGCCATTATTCGGACAAATAGGCTTGGTTTCTGGCATCCTGCTTTCGGCGGCGCTCTTGTCCGCGGCCAACTTCGCATTTTGCCTGTGCGCCTTCAGATTTGGGAAAGCGAATCTGAAGGCGCTATCCCAAATCTGGCATTCGGTGGAATGCCCTCTAGCTTCTGCTCATGCAGCTTTCGCAGTAAGTGCAGGCGGCGGGGGTGGCGGCGAGGCCCCCGAGGGCGCTTTCGCGCAGCTCGAAGGGGAGGCTTTTGCCCACAGCGAACATCGCATCGACCGTCTGGTCGAAGTCGACGAGGTTCCCGATGCCCGCAAGGGCAATCTCCGCGCTCACGAGCGCCACGGCGGCGCCTGCCGCGTTGCGCTTCTGGCAAGGCACTTCCACAAGCCCTGCCACGGGGTCGCAGACGAGCCCCATCAGGCTAGTGAGCGCGTTCGCGGCAGCGTTCAGGCACTGCGCGGGCGTGCCCCCGGCAAGCTCGCACGTCGCCGCAGCCGCCATGGCGCATGCGGCGCCCACCTCCGCCTGGCAGCCGCCCTCGGCGCCCGACACGGTGGCGTTTCTCGTGATGAGGAATCCCACGGCGGCCGCGCAGGAAAGCCCGCGAGCCAAGTCTTCATCGGTGAACCCGTGCTCTTCTCCGAGAGCCATGAGTACGCCGGGGACGGCGCCCGCGCTGCCGGCGGTGGGCGCGGCGACGATGCGGCCCATCGACGCGTTCGTCTCGAGCACAGCCATCGCATAGGTCGCCGCCTTCACTGTCAAATCACCGCAGACGCTTCTCCCCGATGCGTGGAACGTGCGCATCCGCTGCGCCTCGCTGCCCAAAAGGCCGCCCATGGACTCGGCAGGCTCCTCGATCGGGCGCAGCGTCGAGGCGCGCATCACGTCGAGCGCGCGCTTGAGGTATTCCTGCGTGTCGGCGATGCATCCTTGCGACGCGCACAGGGCCTCCTCTCGGGCGCAGAAGGCTTGCGAGATGGTCGAATCATGGGCATCGCACCAGTTCAAAAGCTCTTTCCCGCTCGCAAAATCGAGCGCTTCGAAGCTTATAAGCGCCTGCCCCTCGTCGATGGGACAGCCTTTCGCGCCTTCGCCCTCGGAAGCCGTGCTGTCGGCGGGAATCACGCGCACGTCGAAGATGCCGGGGTGTTCGGCGATTGCGCGGCGCACCTTGTCGCTCACCCGTTGGTCGCACTCGAGCACGGTGTAGGCCACCTGGCCGCGCCTTTCGCGGAACATGCGCGTCGTCGCGATGTTCACGCCCTCGTCCGATAGGCACCTTGCGATATGGGCGAGCACGCCCGCCTCGTCTCGCTGTCGCACGACGACGCTCGTGTGCTCGCCGGTGATGTGCACGTCGATGCCGTCGAGGCGCGTGATCACGGCTGCGCCGCCGCCGATGCTCTCGCCGCGCACGTAAACCGTGCAACCTGACTCATCGGTCACGGTGACGTCGATCGTGTTGGGGTGCGCGAAATCGTCGGCCTGGGGGTCGGGGGTGAAGGAGAATGCGAGCCCCTTTGCGGAGGCCCAGCGGAAGGAGTCGCGAACGCGCAGGTCGTCAGCGGCAAACCCAAGCATGCCAGCAACGAGTGCCTTGTCAGTGCCGTGCCCCTGGTAGGTGTGCGCGAACGACCCGAGAAGACGAAACACCGCTTTTTGGGGTGCCGAGCCGCACAGGTTTCTCGCCATAAGCGCGATGCGCAGCGCGCCTGCGGTATGCGAGGAGGAGGGTCCGACCATGATCGGGCCGATGATATCGCGAAGTCCAAGCGTTTTCATGGGAATGCGCTCCTGTTTCTCCTCAGTTTGATGCTGTCGCGCGCGTCTCGCGGAATGCGCTTACATTGCGTGCAGCGTGTGCGAAGCCACCCGTGGCATACGCGATATGTGCAATGGCGCACGCTGCGTAGATAACGTGCACGACAAGCATCCTCAACTTCCGTTTCGAGACGCGCATCGCCGTGCCGATTCCATCAACACTATATATCAGTTGCGTTGGGGCAAAGGGGATGGAAGGCGCGAGCTCGCAAGCGCAGAGGCTTCGCGACCTGCAATCCCTTTCACGCCGATGCCTAGCGCGATTGCGTTTCCGAGCTCGCGCGATGCGGGGCGTGCGTTATACTGTTCGGGCATTTTTAACATCCCGCCGAGATCGCTCAGGTTAGCTGCGCATCACGATGTACGCTGCCGCTTTGAGCTGCACGGCGGAGAAACAAGGAGAGAGAACATGTCATCGATCATCGTCGTCGGTCACAAAAACCCTGATAACGACGCCATAAGCGCGGCTGTCGGGTATGCATACCTGAAAAACGAGCTCGCGCGCCGCGCGGGCGAGGAGGCCGTCTTCGAGCCGGTGCGCCTGGGGCCGCTTCCTCCCGAGACCGAGTGGATCATGGGCGAGCGCGGCATCGAGCAGCCCCGCCTTATCGAGTCGGTTCCCGAGGGCGCTAAGGTCATCCTCGTCGACCATAACGAGATGCTCCAGTCCGTGGACGGCTTGAACACTGACGACCTCGTCGAAGTTGTCGACCATCACCGCCTGGGCGGCCTTACCACCGCGCAACCGATTCGCGTGAACGTGAAGCCCGTCGGCTCCACCGCCGCCATCGTCGCACGCGAATTCGAGATCGAGGGTGTGGAGCTTCCCGAGTCCATCGCCGCACTGCTGCTCGGTGCGATGCTCACCGACACCGTCATCATGAAGTCGCCCACCACGACTGATTTCGACCGCGACATGATTGCGCGTACGGCCAAGACCCTGGGCGTCGATCCGGTCGAATACGGAATGGACATCTTCAAGTGCCGTTCGAACCCCGCCGAGCTTCCTATCGACAAGCTGGTGAACGCCGACGCGAAGGAATTCGAACTCAAGAATGGCAACAAGGTCTACATCGGCCAGTTCGAGACCGTCGACTTGAAGGCGGTCCTCGGCCGCGAAGCCGAGATTCGCGAGGCTATCAAGGCGCTCGTCGCTGAAAAGGGCTACCAGTTCGTGCTGTTCTTTGCGACTGACATCCTCGCTGAGGGCTCGCAGTTCATTTGCGAGGGCGATACGCAGTTCGTCTCCGACGTGTTCGGTGTGAACTTGAACGATGGTGAAAGCGCCTGGATGCCCGGCGTGCTCTCCCGCAAGAAGCAGGTTGCGGCGCCTATCCTCGCCGCATAAGAAAGCGGATGTGTCCGCGAAGGCGGATGCTCGCTCTTTGAAGTGACAAGGCCCCGATGTCTCGCGCAAATCCGCGCAGGCGTCGGGGTCTTTTGCGTGCGCGAGCGACTATGCCGACGTCGGGGCTGTTCCTGCGGGGCGGTCGTTGCGGGAAAGATGTTGCCAGCGTGAGTCTTTGCCCAACCGACGGGCGGTCGCGTCAAGATCCCGCCGTACGTTCGGGTGCTATTCTTCCCAGCGTTTCGCCACGTAGTCGAGCAGGAATTCGTAGAAGCGCTGTGCTTCGGAATCTGGGGTGCAGCGGCTTGTCTTCGCCACGATGACGTCGCGCGTGAATTCGGTTTCCTGCAGATGGACGAGGCGGCAGGACTTCGGGTCGAGGTCGCCCCAGCTGTGGTCGGGCCAAAATCCCACGCCGAGCCCGAGGCCGATCATCTTCTTCACTACGAGTGGATTGTCGCTTTCGAAGGCGATGTGCGGGGTGAAGGCGCGGCGCGCGCAGAAGGTGTCGCACACCTCGCGAAAGCGGCGCGACCCCGCGAGGGCGATGAACCGCTCGTTTGCAAAGTCCGCAAGCGAGGCGGTATCCCCAAGCGCGCTGCTTGCGGGAACGGCGATGCCGATGCGCTCCGAAAATGGCGTCTTTTCGACGGCGTTCTCCACTGTGCTCGAGCCGCGCGGCGTAATAGTTGTCACGATGACGTCGCGATGTCGCTCGCGCTCGTCCTGTGTGATCTCGAATGAGACATGCGGGTTGAGCTCGCTATAGGCGGCGATGCCGTCTATAGCCACCCCAGATGCCGCATGCACGCCGACGCGGACTACGCCCTGCTCGCCCTGTTGGAAAAGCTGCACGTCGCGCGCCACATTCTCGAGGGTTTCCATCGCGGGCTTCACGCGGTCTCGAACGTAGGCGCCAGCGGGGGAGAGGCGGATGCCGCGCCCCGCACGCTCGAACAGGCTTACGCCGAGTTCCTGCTCGAGGCGGTGGATTGACTGCGTGAGCGCAGGCTGTGCGATGTGGAGCTGCTTCGCCGTGTTGGTCATGTGCTCGCTTTCGGCCACGGCAAGAAAGTACCTCAGCTGAAGCAGTTCCATATCCTTCTCCATCTCATAAGGAAAACATTATGATTTTCATCTTAAAGATATATTGGACATTATCAAGAGAAAGCCTACCATGAATCAAGTTGTAAAACGCTCGATTCGGGAGATGGTATTACCGTGGCGGAAGTGCTTGAAGCTGTCATGCTCATTTGTTTCGGCTTGTCGTGGCCGATGAATGCGTACAAGAATTACAAGGCGCGTACGGCGGCGGGCACGAGCTGGCAGTTCATCCTGCTCATTACGCTCGGCTACTTTGCCGGCATCGCTGCGAAGTTCGTATCGGGCACGATCAATTGGGTGCTCATCGTATACTTCATCAATGTGGTGTGCATTGCGGTGAATTGGGCGGTGTATTTCCGCAATCGTAAACTTGATGAGGAGCGAGGCGTCATCGATGCCGCCGAATCGCTCAAGGAGCGTCGCGCAAGCCGCGATCGTGCAGTGGCGGCTGCGGAAAACGGCTACATCGAAGGGGTTCGTGCAGCAGGCCGCGAGTAACGCAGGCGCCGAGGCCCTCTTTGGAGCGAGCGTACGCGCCCGAATCAACTGCATACTTCCAGCGAGTCGCTGCTTCCATCCCTATCACGGCTCGCGATTTCACAGGGCGCCTTCCCTCAGGCGCCCTTTTCCGCATAAGGGTCCGAGTTTTGCCGGGCTGCTCGAGAAAAGCAGAAAGGTGCCGCCTTGCCAGAAGTTGCGCTGCAAAATTGTGGAGAAGAGAAGGAGACGACTCCCATACGAGGAGGTACCGGTGCAGCGATCGCCCCGAAAGCGGCAGCGAGACAACTTCTTCAAGTTGTGTTTTGCCAGCTCACAGCAACCTATCCGCATGATGTTCCACCCTGTGCACCGTTTACCCTAGGGGATAGACACACCCGGGTGCGTGGCGTTTGACAAGCTGGTGTTCGAGCCGTATAGTACCAACTCGCGCCGCATTGCGGCGTGTATTTTCGTGTGCGCACCAGCTGAGCGTACATGAAAATGGGGGAGCGCCTCGCACGCGGGGCGATCCCAGCAGGCATATGGTTTTCGCAGCCACATGGTCAGGTTGCGCGAAGCCAGGTAGTAAAGAAGGAGAAGGAACTTGCCTACTATTAATCAGTTGGTCCGCAAGGGCCGCAAGACGGCTGTCGCCAAGTCCAAGACGCCGGCGCTCAAGGGCAACCCGCAGAAGCGTGGCGTGTGCACCCGTGTGTACACCACCA
The DNA here is from genome assembly GCF_048412355.1 of Ellagibacter sp. Lineage (NCBI taxonomy): Bacteria > Bacillati > Actinomycetota > Coriobacteriia > Eggerthellales > Eggerthellaceae > Ellagibacter > Ellagibacter sp. Next base: position 106,257 of record NZ_DBFSAP010000022.1, on the reverse strand, counting down.
CGCCGAAGAAGCCGAACTCGGCTCTTCGTAAGGTTTGCCGTGTCCGCCTCGTCAACGGCATGGAAGTAACGGCCTACATTCCCGGCGAAGGTCACAACCTCCAGGAGCACTCCATGGTGCTTATCCGCGGTGGTCGTGTTAAGGACCTTCCTGGTGTCCGTTACAAGGTCATCCGCGCTGCTCTCGACTGCGCTGCAGTTGACAAGCGCAAGCAGGCTCGCAGCCGCTATGGCGCCAAGCGCCCGAAATAAGTAAACCGCTAAGTCGCGCGGGCCAGAAGAGAAAGGCCTAATGGGAGGCAAGGAAGCCCCCTCGAAGCGCGCAGGAAAGAAGGAGTTACCCAATGCCGCGTCGTGCAGCAGCAGTCCGTCGTGAAACTCAGCCGGACGCAAAGTTCAACAATCGTCTTGTCACCCAGCTGATCAACAAGATCATGCTCGATGGCAAGAAGTCCATCGCCGAGGGCATCGTCTATGGTGCTTTCGACATCGTCGAGGAGAAGTCCGGCCAGGATCCCCTGTCCGTCTTCAAGAAGGCCATGGACAACGTTCGCCCCACGCTCGAGGTCAAGCCGAAGCGTGTCGGCGGCGCAACCTACCAGGTGCCGATGGAGGTCAATTCCCGTCGCGCCACCACGCTCGCCATCCGCTGGATCGTCGACTTCTCGCGCAAGCGCAAGGAGCACACCATGAAGCAGCGCCTCGCTGCAGAAATCATGGACGCAGCCGAGAACACCGGCGCTTCCGTCAAGAAGCGTGAGGACCTTTACAAGATGGCCGAGTCCAACCGTGCGTTCTCGCACTACCGCTTCTAGGTCGTGAGGGAACATGGCTAAGACTAACGATCTGAAGCTCACCCGTAACTTCGGCATCATGGCTCACATCGATGCCGGCAAGACGACCACCACTGAGCGAATTCTTTACTACACTGGCAAGACCCACAAGATCGGCGAGGTGCATGATGGCGCCGCGACGATGGACTGGATGGTGCAGGAGCAGGAGCGCGGCGTGACCATCACCGCTGCTGCTACCACCTGCTTCTGGAAGAAGGACGGCGAGACCTACCGCTTCCAGATCATCGACACCCCGGGCCACGTGGACTTCACCGCCGAGGTTGAGCGCTCCCTGCGCGTTCTCGACGGCACCGTCGCCGTGTTCGACGCCGTTGCCGGCGTTCAGCCGCAGTCCGAGACCGTTTGGCGTCAGGCCGAGCGCTACGGTGTTCCCCGCATCGCGTTCATCAACAAGTACGACCGCGTTGGCGCCGACTTCCTCCATGCGATCCAGACCATGAAAGATCGCTTGGGCGCGAAGGCAGTTGCTGCACAGCTCCCGATGGGCGCTGAGGACAACTTCTGGGGCGTCATCGACCTTGTCACCATGACCGCATGGGACTTCAAGGCCGACGACAAGGGCATGACCTACCCTGAGCCCATGGACGAGATCCCTGCCGAGTTCAAGGATGACGCCGAGCTGTACCATCAGGAGCTCCTCGAGGCTGCCGCCGACTGCGACGATGACCTCATGGAGAAGGTCCTCATGGAAGAGGAAGTCTCCGTCGAAGAGCTGAAGGCTGCCCTGCGCAAGGGCGTCATCGCCTGCAAGATCAACCCCGTGTTCGTGGGCTCCGCCTACAAGAACAAGGGCGTGCAGGAACTCCTCGACGCCGTTGTCGACTACCTCCCGGCTCCGATCGACGTTCCCGCCATCAAGGGCACCAACCCCGAGACCGGCGAGGAAGATGAGCGCCCGAGCGATCCGAAGGCCCCGTTTGCGGCCCTCGCGTTTAAGATCATGACCGACCCGTTCGTCGGCAAGCTCACCTACCTGCGTGTGTACTCCGGCCATCTGGACGCTGGTTCCTACGTGTCCAACGCCACCAAGGATAAGAAAGAGCGCATCGGCCGCCTGCTTCAGATGCACTCCAACCAGCGCGTCGACATCGACGCCTGCTCCGCTGGCGATATCGTCGCCGTCGTTGGCCTGAAGAACACGACCACGGGCGACACGCTGTGCGAGGAAGACGCGCCGATCATCCTCGAGTCCATGGAATTCGCCGACCCCGTCATCGACGTTGCTGTCGAGCCGAAGACCAAGGCCGACCAGACCAAGATGGAGATCGCACTCCAGAAGCTGGCAGAAGAGGACCCGACGTTCCGCGTGTCGACCAACCATGAGACCGGCCAGACCATCATCGCCGGCATGGGCGAGCTTCACCTCGAGATTATCGTCGACCGTCTTCTGCGCGAGTTCAAGGTCGAGGCGAACGTTGGTAAGCCGCAGGTTGCCTACCGCGAGCGTCCGGGCCACGAGGTCCTCTCCGCCGAGGGCAAGTTCGTCCGCCAGTCCGGTGGTCGCGGCCAGTACGGCCATGCGGTCATCAACATGTATCCGCAGGAAGCCGGCAAAGGCTACGAGTTCGAGAACAAGATTGTCGGCGGCGTCGTGCCGAAGGAGTACATTCCTTCCATCGACAAGGGCATCCAGGAAGCTCTCAACACGGGCGTTCTGGCTGGTTACCCCGTCGAGGACGTTCGCGTCGAGCTCATCGATGGTTCTTACCACGACGTCGACTCTTCTGAGGCTGCATTCAAGGTCGCAGGCTCCATGGCGATCAAGGACGCGCTGCGCAAGTCTGACCCGGTCATCCTCGAGCCTGTCATGTCCGTCGAGGTTGAAACCCCCGAGGAGTACATGGGCTTCGTCATGGGCGACATCCCAAGCCGCCGTGGCATGATCTGCGGCCAGGAATCGCGCGGCAACGCCGTTGTCATCTCCGCGAAGGTTCCGCTGGGCGAGATGTTCGGCTATGCAACCGACCTGCGCTCCGGCACTCAGGGCCGTGCGACGTACACGATGCAGTTCGCGTCCTACGAGCCGGTTCCGAAGAGCGTGTCCGAAGAGATTATCAGCAAGGCTGGCGGCAACGCGTAAGGCGCGGCTGCAACAAGCTTAATGGAGGTAAGATAAGTGGCTAATCAGAAGATTCGCATCCGCTTGAAGGGGTACGATCATGAGATCGTGGATCAGTCCACCAAGCTCATCGTCGATACCGCGCAGAAGACGGGTGCCAAGGTGTCCGGTCCTATTCCGCTGCCGACGGAGCGCAACATGTATTGCGTCGTCAAGGGCCCGCACGTCGACAAGGATTCCCGCGAGCAGTTCGAGATGCGCACCCACAAGCGCCTCATCGACATCCTGGAGCCGACCCCGAACACGGTCGATTCCCTGATGCGTCTCGATCTCCCGGCCGGCGTCGACATCGAGATCAAGCTGTAAGGGGGCTCTTTTAAATGATTAATGCAATCTTTGGCAAGAAGATCGGCATGACGCAGATCTTCGCTGAGAACGAAACCGTCGTTCCCGTTACCGTTATCCAGGCTGAGCCGAACAAGGTATGCCAGGTGAAGACGAAGGCTACGGACGGTTACGAAGCTGTTCAGTTGGGCTTCGGCGCAATCAAGCCGAAGAAGGTCAACAAGCCGATGGCGGGCCATTTCGAGAAGCTCGGCACTGAGCCTGTTCGTTACCTGCGCGAGGTTCGCGTCGAGGACGCGAGCGAGTACAAGACGGGCGACCTGCAGACCGTCGCGGCATTCGCCGACGTGAAGAAGGTCGACGTCACCGGCACTTCCAAGGGCAAGGGCTTCGCGGGCGTCATCAAGCGCTACGGCTTTGCCGGCGGCCCTGGCGGACACGGTGCGCACTTCCATCGCGCTCCCGGTTCGGTTGGCCAGTGCGCAACCCCGTCCCGCGTCTTCAAGGGCGTTCGCATGCCGGGTCACATGGGCTGCGATACGGTGACCGTCCGCAACCTCGAGGTCGTTCGCATCGATGAGGAGCAGAACCTCATCCTCGTCAAGGGTGGTATCCCGGGCGGCAAGAACGGCATCGTGCGCGTGCGCATGGCGTAGTTAGTAACGAAGATTAGGAGCTGCATTACATATGGCAACGATTGATATCAAGGACGCGAAGGGTGAGAAGACCGGCACTGCCGAGCTCAATCCTTCCGTGTTCGGCATCGAGCCGAACGTCCCGGTCATGCACCTTGCGGTCCGCGCGCAGCGCGCTTCGTGGCGCCAGGGCACGCATGACACCAAGACTCGCGGCGAGGTCCGTGGCGGCGGCAAGAAGCCGTGGCGCCAGAAGGGCACCGGCCGCGCTCGTCAGGGCACCATCCGCGCACCTCAATGGGCTGGCGGCGGCACCGTGTTCGGTCCGCACCCCCGCTCCTACGAGATGAAGGTGAACAAGAAGGAGATCAAGCTCGCGATGCGCTCTGCGCTTTCCGCGAAGCTCGCCGACAACCAGCTCATGGTCGTCGCTGATTGGAACTTCGAGAAGCCCTGCACCAAGGACGCCGTTGCTGCCCTGAAGGCGCTCGGCATCGAGGGTCGCGCGACGCTCGTGATCGGCAACGAGGACATCAACACCTACAAGTCCTTCCGCAACATCCCGACCGTCACCATCGTCCCGGTGTGCATGATCAACACCTACGACTTCTTGGATAACAAGACGCTCGTGCTGACTGAGTCCACCCTGGCCCGCATCGAGGAGGTGCTTGCATAAATGAAGGATCCTCGCGAGGTTATCATCCGCCCCGTCATCACGGAGCACAGCTACGACATGATGGAGAAGAACACCTACACCTTCGAGGTCGCCAAGACCTCCAACAAGGTTGAGATCCGTCAGGCAGTTGAGGCCATCTTCAACGTGACGGTGACCAAGGTGAACACCCTGAACGTGAAGTCCAAGCCGAAGCGCATGCGCGGTGCGGCTGGCCGTACCCGTACGTGGAAGAAGGCTATGGTCACGCTCAAGGAAGGCGATTCCATCGAGCTGTTCAACGCCTAGAGTACTATCTCTGAGCGACTGACGCCTGCTACGAAGCCCCAGGTTATTTGACCTGGGGCTTTTTCTTTCTCGACGCCCGCTATCCTTTGCTCTTGACCAACCTCGAGCGCGTTTAACGGTGAGGTTTCGCTATAATGGGACAAACGACGATATTTCGAGGAGTCCGCATGGCGTTTATCGAGTTCCGCGATGTTCGCAAAATCTATCAGATGGGCGAGGTTGAGGTCGCCGCTGTCGACGGTATGTCGTTTACCGTCGAAAAAGGCGAGTTCGTCGTCGTGGTCGGGCCTTCGGGCTCGGGTAAGACCACGCTTTTGAACATGCTCGGCGGCATGGATTCCTGCACGTCGGGCACGATTATGCTCGACGGGCGCGAGGTGAGCTCGTTCGACGAGAAGGAGCTCACGTATTACCGCCGTTACGACATCGGCTTCGTGTTCCAGTTCTACAACCTTGTGCAGAACCTGACGGCGCTCGAGAACGTTGAGCTCGCAAGCCAGATTTGCACCGACCCTCTCGATGCCGCTGAAGTCCTTGCCGAAGTTGGCCTCTCTCATCGCATCGACAACTTCCCTTCGCAGCTTTCGGGCGGCGAACAGCAGCGCGTCGCTATTGCCCGCGCGCTCGCAAAGAACCCGAAGGTGCTTCTGGCGGACGAGCCTACAGGCGCCCTCGACTATAAGACGGGCAAGGCGATCCTAAAGCTTTTGCAGGACACGTGCGCGAACACGGGCAAGACCGTCGTGCTCATCACGCACAATTCCGCGTTCACCGACATCGCCGACCGCGTGATTCATATCCGCGAGGGCAAGGTTGCCGCCGTGGAGCAAAACGCCCATCCCGCCTCCGCTGAAACGATTGAGTGGTAGCCGATGGCAGGGGCATTCCGCAAAGAGGTAATGCGGTCGATCACCCATTCGCTTGGGCGCTTCCTCGCTATTGCCATCATCGCGGCGCTCGGGTGCGGCTTCTATGCGGGCTTGCGCCTCACCGGCCCCGATATGCGTCTTGCGGGCGATACTTACTACGACGCGACCAACCTGTGCGATCTGCGCGTTGTCTCATCGCTCGGGTTCACCGATGATCAGATCGATGAGATTTCCCAGGTGGAAGGCGTGAGCGGCTTCATGCCTGCTTACGAGTCCGACGTCATCGCGCAGATTGACGGCGTGCAGTACACAACGCGTATCCATTCCCTCAATGTTGATAAGGCTCGGGCGAGCGAATGCGACGATGGGCTGAATGTCGAATCTGAGGACCCGAACTATATCAACCGGCCCATCCTGGTCGAAGGGTCGTGGCCCGAATCGAATGACGAGTGCCTTTTGTCCGCTGATACGGTGTGGTCGACTGAGGTGAGCGTCGGCGATAAGGTCCTGCTTGCGGAGGGCGCCTCCGATCTGGACGATACCTTCGCCGTCCACGAGTACACCGTCTCAGGGTTCGTTCGCTCTTCGTATTACACGTGCTCAACATCGGTGGGGTCAACGTCTCTCGGGTCGGGGCAGCTCGCAACTTTCGCTTATGTTCCCGAAGGCGCCTTCGCGGAGGATTTCCCCTATACCGAGGCGTTCGTTACCGTCGCTGGTGCTCGTGAGGCGCAGTGGGCGACCGACGATTACCAATTGCTCGTTGATGCGACGGCTTCGCGCATTAACGGCATTTCGGATGATCTGCTCGCTTCGCGTCTCGACGGGATTCGCGCCGATGCGCAGGCGGAACTTGACGAGAGCCGTGCCGACTTCGAGGCTGAGCGAGCCGATGCGCTCCAGAAGCTCGACGATGCGCAGGCGGAACTTGATGATGCGAAGGCGAAACTCGACGAAGCGGCTGCACAGCTCACAAGCTCGCAGGCGACCCTTGACTCGAGCGCTCGCGAGCTTGCGAGCGGACAATCACAGATTGATAGCGGACGGGCGGAACTCGAAGCCCAGCGCGTTGCTGCCGAGGAGCAGTTTGCGGCTGCCGAGGCCCAGCTCGATGCCGCGCAGGCAAACTACGATGCGGCCATGTCGCAGCGTGCTCAGCTTGTCGAGCAGCTCGCGCAGGCGCAGGCGGCGGGCGCGTACGATGTCGTGGCGCAGCTCGAAGCGGCCATCGCGCAAATCGATGCGCAGACCGCGGGCGTTCCCGAGCAGATTGCGCAGGGGCGTGCCCAGCTTGCTGAGCAGCGCTCTCAGGCGCAGGCGAGCATGGACGCCGCTGAGGGCGAGCTTGCAAGCTCGCAGGCGGCTATCGACAGCGGTCGCGCCCAGCTGGAATCGGGACGGCGGCAGCTTGCATCGGGACGCTCCGAATACGAGGACGGCCTTGCACAATACGAAGAGGGTGCAAACGAGCTGTCCACCCAGCGCGCGGATGCCGAGGAGCAGTTCGCCGACGCCGAGGCGAAGCTCGCCGATGCCCAGGCCGACGTGGATGCGATCGCGGATACCGAGGGCGAGGTGTACGTGCTTGACCTCACGAAGAATATCGGCGCCGAGAGCTTCAAGTCGGACGCGGGCCGCATCGACCAGATCGCGCAGGTCTTCCCGTTTTTGTTCTTCCTCGTGGCGGCGCTCGTCTCGCTTACCACCATGACGCGCATGGTGGAGGAGGAGCGCGTGCTCATCGGCACGTTCAAGGCACTCGGCTACAGCAAGGCGCGCATCACCTCGAAGTACCTCATTTACGCCATCGTGGCAAGCGGCGTCGGTGCGATTATCGGCATCGTCGCGCTCTCGAAGTTTTTGCCCTGGTTCATCATGGGCGCCTATGCGATCATCTACGCCGTCCCGTGTCGGCCGTGCCCGGTCGATCCCGTCATGACGGCCGCCGCCGCGGGGCTCGGCGTGGGAATCACCGTAATCGCCACCTGGTTCGCTGCGGCCTCGACGCTGCGCGAGCGCCCGGCGTTCCTCATGCTGCCGCGTGCCCCGAAGGCCGGCAAGCGCATCTTGCTCGAGCGCATTCGCCCCGTGTGGCACCGCCTGTCGTTCTCCTGGAAGGTTACTTCGCGCAACCTCTTCCGCTACAAGCGCCGCTTTATCATGGCAATCGTGGGCATCGCCGGCTGCACGGCGCTTCTGCTCACGGGCTTGGGGCTGCAAAACGCCATCAACGACATCATCGACAAGCAATATGGCGAGCTCTACCACTACAACACCATCGTCCGTATGGACTCCGATTGCACGCCTGACGAGAAATCCCAGGTGGAACAACGGGTTAGGGAAGACGCCTCGGGAGATTTCACTTGGCTTGCCGCCGCGAACAAGCAGGCGCAGTCCGTCTCCGGCGACGGCGCGGACATAAGCCAGCACCGCATCGACATCATCGTGCCCGAGCATCCCGACGCCTTCTCCGACTTCATCACGATGCGAACGCGCGAGGGGCACGAGGAGCTTGCGCTCTCCGACGACGGCGTGCTCGTGAGCGAGAAGCTCGCGATGGAGCTCTCCCTTGAGGTGGGCAGCACGTTTTCCATCTTCGATGAGGACGCCGTGGGCGACGTGACGGGCGACGGGCGCGAGGTCACCGTGGCGGGCATCATGGAGAACTACGTCGGGCACTACGTCTACTTCACGCCGACACTCTACGAGCAGGTGATGGGCGAGGAACCTGCGTTTACCACGCTCTATGCGAACGAGGTGGAAGACGAGGGCGCGCGAGAGGTCCTCTCCGACGAGCTTCTGGCAACTGGCGGCGTGAAGACGGTCACCTACAACGACGAGACTATCGATAGTTACCGAACTATGCTCAAGAGCGTCGACAGCGTGGTCGTGGTCCTCGTGATCGCGGCGGCCCTGCTCGCGTTCGTCGTGCTCTACAACCTGACGAACATCAACATCACCGAGCGTGTCCGCGAAATCGCCACGCTGAAGGTGCTCGGCTTCACCCCGCGCGAAGTCGATGCCTACATCTATCGCGAAACGCTTCTGCTTGCCGTGATCGGTGCACTTGTGGGCCTTCTGCTCGGCATCGTGATGGAAGGCTTCGTTGTGGTGACGGCCGAGGTTGATCAGGTCATGTTCGGCCGCGACATCCATGCGGCAAGCTTTATCATTGCGTTCCTGTTAACCATGGTGTTCTCGGTGATCGTCACGCTTGCCATGCGCCCAAAGCTGCGTCGAATCGATATGGTCGAAAGCCTGAAATCGAACGAATAGGCGCCTACTTGTACCTGCGAATTCCCGAAGATGAGGGGGTAATCCGTCCCTTTCATACGTCTTGCAGGATGCGCATCGCACAAGTTGCGCTACAATTTCTACAAATGAGTTGGAGTTTTCTCATTCGAAAGGGGAACTAGTTCAATGAAGGTTACTCAGCGAAAGCTCGATGACGGCAAGCTGCGTCTCGAATGCGTCGCAACGCCCGTTGAGGTGAACGAGGTGCTGCAAAACGCCTACATCCAGTTCGCTCAGCAGATGGGCCTGCGTCCGGAAAAGGACAAGACGGTCGCCCAGGTCGCCGAGGAGCAGATGGGCATCAAGAACCTCGATTCCGTCGTGCAGGAGCAGGCAATCGAGGGCCTTGTCCCTTACGCCATCGACAAGAAGAACCTCACGCCCGCGTACCCGCCGAAGGCCGAGCATGATCGCGCCATCGCCCGCGACCGTGAGTTCGAGTTCACCATCGTGGTGCTCCCGAAGCCCAACTACGAGCTTTCTTCCTATGAGCCGGTTTCCATCACGGTGCAGACTTTCGAGGTGAGCGAGGACGAGGTCCAGCGCCATATGGACGAAACGGCCGAGCACTACGCCGAGTACGTCGCCGACGACCCGCATCCGGTTGCGAAGGGCGACAGCGTGAAGGTGAAGCTCGAGTGCTCCGAGGACGGCAAGCCGATGCCGGGCCTGACCACCGAGGGCCGCACCTACACCACGGGTGCTGGCTACATGCCCGACGGCTTCGACGAGAACATCATCGGCATGAACGTTGGCGAGACGAAGGAGTTCACCTTCGAGGGCCCGAGCCTCGACGACGACGGCAACGAGTGCACCCAGAAGGTGGAATGCCGCGCCACCGTTCTCGAGATCCAGAAGAAGGTCATCCCCGCCATTACCGACGAGTGGGTGACGAAGTACATGCCGATGTACAAGTCGGCCGACGACTTCCGCAACAGCATCCGCGAGAGCCTCGAGAAGCAGGGCCGCGAGCAGTACGACGACTACAACCGCCAGCTCGCTGCGAGCGAGCTTGCCCGCCGCTTTCAGGGCAGCATCGCCGACGAGGTCTACGAGGCAATGCGCGAGCAGCTGATGAACAACGTGCGCCAGACCGCTCAGCAGCAGGGTAAGACCCTCGACGCCTTCATCGAGGAGCAGGGTGGCCAGCAGCAGTTCGGCATGATGATGATGATGCAGATCCGCGAGCTGCTCGTGCAGGGATTCGCTCTCGACGCGTTGTTCCGCCACGAGCACCTCGTGCTGAACGATGACGACATCAACGCCGCCTGCCGCGCTATGAATCCGCAGGTGAACCCCAAGATGCTGCGTCAGCGCCTCGAGCAGACGGGTCGCGGCTTCATGCTGCGCGAGGCTGCTGAGCGTCTGAAGGCGAACAACTGGCTGCTCGAGCGCGCGAACATCAGGATCGCGGGCGAGCAGGCTGACGCTGACAAGGCCGAGGCTGACGCTGCGGACGCTGCAGAATAGCCGCTTTCCCGAATCGCATGGAGGGGAGAAAGCCCCGCTTGGAGGCTGACTTTCCGCCTTTGCAAGCGCCTCGTTGGACGTAAGGTTCAGCGGGGCGCTTTTCTTTGGCTCCAGTGTCCCAATCGCACGCGCGCGCTGAGGGTTGGCTTCTTGCGCACCGTATACTGAATCTGATGCGGTATACGCCGCGTGGATTTTCCGACGATGAGGAGGAGCCATGAGACGACGTCTATTTGGAATCATGCTTGCCTGCTTGCTTGCGGTAGGGCTTGTTCCCGCGGCCGCGTTCGCGCTGGGGCAGGGAAGCGAGCCTGCGCCGGGTGATTCGGCGGGCGCAATCGAGACGCAATCGTTCGCAACCGAACATTTTCCCAACTACGGATTCAGCGATGTCGACCCGGGCGAGTGGTTTGCGAACGACGACATCTTGGGGTATGCGCTCCAGCATGGGCTTATGCGCGGCTACGATGAAACGGGCATGTTCGGTCCCTACGATCCGGTGACGCGCGGGCAAGTGGTCACGGTGCTGTGGCGCATCGCGGGGTCGCCTGAGGAGTACGGCTACAGCTTCACCGATGTGCCGCCCGACGAGTTTTTCTCGGTGCCGCTGAGCTGGGCGAGCAAGGCGGGAATCGTTCAGGGTTACGGCGATGGCACGTTCCGCCCGTACCAAAGCGTCACGCGCGAAGAGCTCTGCAAGATGCTCGCGAACTTCGCCAGGATCCATGCGGGCATTTCCACGACGACTCACGGCTACCTGTTCGCGCAGATGCCCGACAACTACGAGGTGAGCGAATGGGCGCGTAACGAGGTTGCGTGGTGTTTGAACAACCATATCATCACCGGCGTGGAGATATATCAGGGTGGCTCGGTCGTGCGCCTGATCAAGCCGCAGGACACCGCTGATCGCTCCATGTTCGCGAAGATGGTCTCAGTGCTCGATCGTGACGTGCTCAACGAGATGGCGGTTCCGCGCTTCGGGTTGGGCTCCTATATCGCTGGCGTGAACATTCCTACCGGCTGGTTCGCCCTCGACAGCGCTGACGGCTACTATCCTGGCTACATCGAGGTGTACCATGCGGGTGCAGACCCGGACGACGCGCCGCTTTACGCTGCGTATTTCGGGTATCGCGGGTATATGAAGCTTGAGCCGGGTATGAGGGTCGGTATTTCCGGCGCCGTTGCCGTGCCTTATCACAGGAGCTCGCCGGCGAGTGAGATCCGGGGCTGGGGCATGTACGACGTCGACTACGACCTTGCCGCAGGAACGTATGACATCATCCCGATGGCCGATGCGACCTCGGGTCCGGCGAAGTACGGAGTGGCGACCCTCCCGAGCGAGCTTCTCGCTCCCGAGAGCACGGCCGTGCAAACGTTCACCCAGAAGGTAACGGTTACCCTGAATTACGGCCAGCTGCTATATCTGGAGAACGCTCTGGTGGTCGCCAAACCTTAGGCGATGTAGCGAATGCAAGCGGGGCATGTCGTATAATACGGGGCATGTCACATTGCTTTCGAAAACTGCTCATCATCGCGAACCCCGTTGCGCAAAACGGTGAAGGCAAGGCGTGCGCTTATCGGGCGCGCGCCTTGCTTGCGTCTGCGTTAGGGGAAGACGCCTTCGCACTTGAGTTCACCGAGCGCCCGGGGCAGGCGAGCGACATCGCCGCCCGTGCCGCATCGCGCGGGTTCGACTGCGTCTGCGCGCTCGGCGGCGACGGCATCGCAAACGAGGTCGCCTGCGGGCTCATGGAGATTCCGGCAGGTGAGCAGCCTGCTTTCGCACTGCTGCCCGTCGGCTCGGGCAACGACTATGCACGCACGCTCGGCATGTCGACCGACCTTCCCACGGCGGTTCTGCAGCTGTGTGACGGCGAATTGCGCTCGCATGACGTGGGGAAATGCAACGATCGATGGTTCTTGGAGACGCTGTCGTTCGGTCTTGATGCCGCGATTGCGCTCGATACCGTCGAGCGCCGCGCACGAACGGGGAAGACGGGAACGATGCTCTATTTGCAATCGGGCATCGATCAGCTGCTCCACCATATGGACCTGCGCCGCTACACTGCCGCGCTCGACGGCGGCGAGCCTATTTGCGGCGAGTCGTATCTCTTCGCGGTCCAGATCGGGCAGACTTACGGCGGCGGCTTCCGCATCTGCCCCGACGCTGCGCCTGACGACGGTCTGTTCGATATCTGCATCGCGCATCCGCCGTTGACGCGGCTTTCCGGTACCTTCATTTTCCTTATGGCGAAGGATGCTCATCATACGCGTTTCAAGCAGATCGAGTTTCGCCGCGCGGCGTCGATTGACCTTCGCTTCGACGCGCCGCTTCCCGTGCAGATCGACGGGGAGGCGCTCGTGGCAGACTCCTACCGCATCTCAATCGCCCCGCGCGCCCTGCGCGTTGTCGTTCCCCGCCAAGGCGAAAGCGCGCGCTCATGACGAAGCGCTCGGCGAATCGCAAAGACGTTGTGCGGGCGGGGGAGCGGCCTGGGGAACGGGCTCGCTCCGATAAGCAGGTGGCGGAGGATGCGCGCGCCTACCGCCGGCGCTTTCTTCCCGTAAATCGCGAGGACATGCGCGAGCGCGGCTGGGACGAGTGCGACTTCGTGTACGTGTCCGGCGATGCGTATGTGGACCACTCGTCGTTCGGTGCGGCCATCATCTGCCGTCTTCTCGAGGCGAACCACTACAAGGTCGGCATGATCGCCCAGCCCGATTGGCGCGATCCGGAAAGCGTCGCCGCGCTCGGGCGCCCGCGTCTGGGGTTCCTCGTGAGCTCGGGGAACATGGACTCTATGGTGAATCACTATACGGTCGCCAAGAAGCGCCGCCACTCGGATGCCTTCTCTCCTGGGGGCGAGGGCGGCCTGCGCCCCGACCACGCGGTTGTAGTGTACTCGAACCTGATCAGACGCGTGTTCAAGGACGTTCCCATCATCATCGGAGGCATCGAGGCGAGTTTGCGACGCCTTGCCCACTACGATTACTGGTCGGACTCGCTGAAGCGGTCGATCCTGCTCGATTCGAACGCCGACCTTGTGTCCTATGGCATGGGGGAGCATTCCATTGTGGAAATCGCCGATGCCCTGAATTCGGGGCTTTCGGTCAGTGACCTTACTTTCATCGATGGCACGGTATTCCGCACGCGCTCGCTTGATCATGTCTACGACTACGAGCTGCTGCCCGCTTACGGCGCCATGCGCGCCAACCCGCGCGCCTACGCGGAAAGCTTCGCCGTACAATACGCCAACAGCGACCATGTGACGGGAAAACGCCTGGTCGAACCCTATGGCGAGCACGAGTTCGTCGTGCAGAACCCGCCTGCCGCCCCGCTTTCGACCGCCGAGCTCGATGCGGTCTATCGCTTGCCGTTCGTCCGCGCCGCGCATCCCGACTACGATGCCGCGGGCGGGGTTCCCGCCATCAAGGAAGTGAAGTTCTCGCTCGCGAGCAACCGGGGATGCTTCGGCGAGTGCGCCTTCTGCGCGCTCACGTTCCACCAGGGGCGCGTCGTGCAGGTGCGCAGCCGCGCCTCGCTCGTCGCGGAGGCCGAGGAGATGACGCACGACGCCGACTTCAAAGGCTATATCCACGACGTCGGCGGCCCGACGGCGAACTTCCGCGCGCCCGCCTGCCGCAAGCAGGTGGACCATGGCGCTTGCCGGGGGAGAAGATGTTTAGCGCCCGAACCATGTAAGAAACTCATCGCCGACCATTCCGACTACATCCGTCTCTTGCGCGAGCTGCGCGAGGTTCCCGGCGTGAAGAAGGTGTTCGTTCGCTCGGGCATCCGCTTCGACTACGTGATGCTCGATGAGAAGCATGGGCGGGAGTTCGTGCGCGAGCTGGCCGAGCACCACGTGAGCGGGCAGCTGCGCGTCGCGCCCGAGCACGTTTCCCACGGCGTCCTGTCGTGCATGGGCAAGCCCGATCACGCAATCTACGAGCGCTTCGTCTCGCTGTTCGAGGAGGAGAACGCCCGCGCGGGCAAGAAGCAGTTCATCGTTCCCTACCTTATGTCCTCGCATCCGGGTTCGACTATGGAAGAGGCCGTTGAGCTGGCCGAATTCGTGCGCGATATGGGGTTTAACCCCGAGCAGGTGTCGGATTTCTACCCGACGCCTGGAAGCTTGGCCACGGTGATGTACTTCACGGGGCTCGACCCGCGCACCATGGAACCGATCTACGTGCCGAAAAACCCGCATGAGAAGGCGCTTCAGCGCGCGCTCATCCAATACCGCGACCCGAAGAATCGCGACCTGGTGCGCGAGGCGTTGCACCGCGCTGGCCGGGAGGACCTCATCGGCTTCGACGCGAAATGCCTCGTGCGACCGGAGGGGGCGCACGGGGGCGCGCCGCCGAAGGGAAAGGGCACGCCGAAGGGGAAAGCGGCGCCAAAAGGGGATGCCCGCAGGAGTAGCTCTTCGGGTAGTGCGCCTAGTCGCAAGGGGAAGCAGTCTCGCTCGAACGGCGGCAAGGGCAAGCCAGCCCAGCAGAGTGGCGGTAAGGATGAAGCCCGACGCTCGCCCGGTAGCAAGAGCGGGAATTCCCATCCAGGCGGCGGCAAGGGCAAGGTTCCCCATTCGCACACCGGCAGGGGCAAGCGCAAGGAAACCCCTGGTGAGGGGCAACGCGGCCGAGGAACGAAGAGGAAAGGGTAGGTTCGCATATGCAGGAAGGGAAGGCTTGTTCCTTCGATGTGGTGGTCGTCGGAGCTGGCATTGCCGGGTGCACGGCGGCCCGCGAGCTTGCGCGCTATGACCTGTCCATCTGTGTACTCGAGGCGGGAAACGACATTGCCTGCGGTGCGACCCGAGCGAACTCCGCTATTGTGCATGCGGGCTTCGACCCCGCGCCCGGTACGCTCAAGGCGCGCTTCAACGCCGAGGGCTCGAAGGCGTATCCGCGCTGGTGCGACGAGCTTGGCGTGCAGTTCCGCCGCAACGGGTCGATGGTGCTTGCCTTCGACGACGAGGGCCGTTCGAAGCTCGATGAGCTCGCCCGCCGTGCCCAGGCGAACGGGGTCGAGGGTGTGCACATCGTGCCGGGCGATTGTGCGCGCGAGATGGAGCCGAACGTCTCGCCCGAGGTCGCTTGCGCACTGGTGGCACCGACGGGCGGCATCGTCGATCCCTACGGCTTCGCCTTCGCAGCGGCCGAGAACGCGTGCGGCAACGGCGTGAGGTTCCTGTTCAATCACCGCGCGGAGCGCATCGTTCGCGCGGACGGCGGTTTTCGCGTCGAGGCCTCGGGGGAGCGTTTCTTCGCGCGGGCGGTCGTGAACGCGGCGGGACTTTTCGCCGACGAGCTGAACAACATGGTCTCGGGGGAGCGCTTCTCCATCACACCGCGCCGGGGCGAGTACTATCTCTACGACACCGAATACGCCATCACGTTCGAGCACACGATGTTTCAGGTGCCCGGCCCGCTCGGCAAGGGAGTGCTCGTCACGCCCACGATCCACGGCAACATGCTCATCGGTCCGAACTCGGTTTCCCAGACTTCCAAGACCGACCTTTCGACGACGCAGGAGGGGCTTGCCGACATCGTCGAACGCGCGCGCCGCACCTGGCCTGCGGCTTCTCCCCGCGGTGCTATCACGAACTTCGCAGGGCTGCGCGCGGCGGGCGAATCGGGCGACTTCGTCATCGGCGAGGCGGCGGATGCGCCCGGGTTCTTCAACATCGCCTGCTTCGAATCGCCTGGCCTGACGTCTGCTCCTGCGGTGGCGACCTTCATCGCCTCCCAGGTTGCGGCTCGCCTGGGTGTGGACGGCAATCCGTCGTTTAACCCGCGCCGCGCGCCGCAGCTTCCCTTCACGGCCATGACCGACGAGCAGCGCGAACGTGCTATCGCGAGCAATCCGGCGTTCGGGCATGTGGTCTGCCGCTGCTGCGAGGTGACCGAGGCGGAAGTGGTGCGCGCATTGCATGGCCCTCTTCCCGTGCTCTCGCTCGATGCAATCAAGTGGCGCACGGGCGCTACGATGGGGCGCTGCCATGGCGGCTTTTGCTCGCCTGAGCTTGTGGAAATCATGTCGCGCGAGCTGGGTTGCGCACCCGATGCGATCAACAAGCGGCTTGCGGGGTCGAGGATGATTGCATCCGCCCGCGCCGACTACGTCGAGCTCGTGTGCGCGGGCGGGGGCCCCACCAAAGGCGAGGCTCCTGAGGAAGCGGACGCGCGGCATGCGGCGCCGGATGTGCAGCGAAGCGAGCTGGGTGCGCCCGCGCGGATTGAGGACAGCTTCGACGTGGTCGTCATCGGCGGCGGCGCGGCGGGCATGGCGGCGGCTGCGAGCGCGCGGCGTGCGGGCGCGGCTCGCGTGGCCATGGTCGATCGCGAGGAGCGCCCGGGCGGCGTGCTCAAGCAGTGCGTGCACAACGGCTTCGGCCTGCATCGCATGAAGGCGGAGCTCACTGGCCCCGAATACGCCGCAATGGAGGAGCAAGCCGTCATCGATGTGGGTGTGACCTGCGAATACGGCGTATCAGTGCTGCGCATCGACGACGAGGGCGCAGGAAAGCTCGTCGTCGGCACACGATTCGGTGCCGAACTTTTCCTCCACGCGAAAGCCGTGGTTTTGGCGACGGGAAGCCGCGAGCGCGGGCTGGGGGCGCTCGGCATCGCGGGGGCGCGTCCCTCGGGGGTCTACACGGCGGGCTGCGCGCAAAACTTCATGAACTTGCAGGGGCTTGTTCCTGGGTCGACTGCGGTGGTGCTCGGCTCGGGCGATATCGGGCTTATCATGGCCCGCCGCATGTCGCTTTCGGGAATCAGGGTGCTCGGCGTGTACGAGATCATGCCGTTTTCCTCGGGGTTGCGCCGCAACATCGTGCAATGTCTCGATGACTTCGGCATCCCGTTGCACCTGTCGCGCACGGTGGTGCGGCTTGAGGGCGAGACGCGCCTTCAAGCCGTCGTTGTGGCGGACGTCGATCCTGCGACGCGCCGTCCCATCGAGGGCACCGAGGAGCGCATCCCCTGCGACACGCTGGTGCTTTCGTGCGGACTCATTCCCGAAAACGAGGTTGCGAAAACGGCTGGGGTGACGCTCTCGCCGATAACGGGGGGTGCCGTCGTCGACGAGCGCTTGGCAACGAGCGTGCCCGGAATTTTCGCCTGCGGAAATGCCCTGCACGTGCACGATTTGGCAGACTTCGCGTCCGAGGAAGGCGAGCGGGCGGGGGCTTCTGCGGCCGCCTTCGCGCGTGGCGACACGTCGGCCGCAACGCGCACGAAGGGCGTGCCGGGCGAGCCGTCCATCGAAGTGGTAGCCGGAAAAGGCGTGCGCTACGTCGTGCCCCAGGTAATTTCCCGTGATGCGGAAGAGCCGGTGACGCTTTCCTTCCGCGTATCCGATGTTATCGAGGGTGTGCGGTTCGAGGTTCGCTCGTGCGATGACGCGGGTGCGGGCGAGGTGCTTGCGCGGGCTCGCGATATGGTGGCGGTTCCCGCCGAGATGCGGCGCATGAAGGTCGATGCGGAGAGCTTGGCCGAGTGCTCGCGCATCGTCGTGTCGGCGGTAAGCGGGCTTGCCGGGCGACAAGTGCCCGCCGCGGAAGGGGGCGCACGATGAGCCGGAGGATCACCTGCATCCAGTGCCCGATGGGGTGCGTCATGAACGTCGGGTTCGCCGAGAACGGCGAGGTCACGAGCGTCGAGGGCAACTCGTGCGGCCGTGGGAAGAAGTATGCCTAGGCCGAGGCAACTAACCCGGTCAGAACTGTGTGCGGCACCGTCTGCGCTGCGGGATGCTTGGAACCAGTGAGCTATCGAACGAGCGCGCCGGTGCCCAAGGCGCTTGCGGGGGATGTCGCCCGCGCGGCGGCGGGGCTCTCCCTGCGCGCCCCCATCGCATTGGGCGATGTCATCTGCGAGAACGTGTGCGGCACGGGGGTTTCTCTCGTAGCGACGAAGTCGGTGGGGTAGGGCTTGCGCGCCGTCCCCGTCCCGCCCCCGTCCTACTCTCGTCCCATCCCTCCTGCCCACTCTCGTCCCACTCCCCCGTCCCACTCTCGTCCCATCACCGTCTCGACATGAGCGACGCGTCGCACGCAGCCCCATCCGTGCAGTGTTTCTGCAATGCGGTCGGTCGTTCTCGCAATCGTATACAATCATAGGGTTGTATATCAGCGGCCGCGGTGCCGTTAAACCCGAGCGAGGGCACGCATGGATTTGCACATAGCGAAGCGCACGGCGCCTCTGTTGATTCTGGACATCATCGCCACGTACGTGGCCTATTGGCTGGCATCGCTTCTGACCAACGTCTACGACGAGGTGTTCACCAGCAACGAGATCTTTTTCATCCTGGGAATCCTCGCCGTGGTGAACATCGCGATCATGGGCGCGTTTCGCCTGTACAACAATCTATGGGAATACGCGAGCGTTGACGAGGCGCTGCAGATTGTGCTTTCCGTTGTCATATCCACCCTGGTGGGAGCCGTGTTCCTGTGGGTTATCAACGTGAGACTTCCCATTCGCGTGTTCATTGGCGCGTCGATTCTGCTCGTGTTCCTCATGGGCGGTTACCGCCTTTTGTGGCGCATCAAGCGGCGCAAGAAGCGCGCGTTTTCGGGGGACAACCTCGATCGTCCGCGGACGCTCGTCGTTGGCGCAGGGGAAACCGGCTCGCTCACCATCAACCGCATGGCCACGAAGGATCCGAACATGCCGGGCATCCCCATCGTCGCGACCGACGACGACCCAGCCAAGCGGGGCCTGCGTATCCACGGCGTGAAGGTTGAGGGCTCGACCGACGACATCGAGGAGCTGGTGCGTAAGTATGATATCCAGCAGATCGTCGTCGCCATTCCCTCCTCAACCCCTGCAGAGCGCAAGCGCATCTACAGGGTGTGCACGAAGACCGAGTGCGTCCTCAAGACGCTGCCCAACATCCGCGACCTGCGAATCGACGAGCTGGGCGATGTGGCCCTGCGCGACGTTGACGTGACCGACCTGTTGGGGCGCGAGGAAGTGCAGCTCGACATGCGCATCGCGTATGCGTACGTGGCGGGCGAGACCGTGCTCGTCACAGGCGGCGGCGGGTCAATCGGCAGCGAGCTGTGCCGCCAGCTGGCGAAGGTCGCGCCGCGCCGCATCGTTATCTTCGACATCTGCGAGAACGATGCCTACATGCTCCGCCAAGAGCTGCTTCGCTCCTACGACGACATCTCGATCGACATCGAGATCGGCAGTATCTGCAACGAGGCTCGCGTGAACGAGGTCTTCGAGAAGTATCACCCGGCGGTGGTGTTCCACGCTGCCGCCCACAAGCACGTTCCGCTTATGGAGGTATGCCCGCGCGAGGCCATCGAGAACAACGTCTTTGGCACGTTGAACGTGGTGCGCGCGGCGGACGCCTTTGGCGTGGAGCACTTCACGTTCATCTCGACCGACAAGGCCGTGAACCCCACTTCGGTTATGGGCGCCACCAAGCGCATGGGCGAGATGATCATGCAGTACTACGCCCGCACATCGAAGACCGTGTTCGCGGCGGTGCGCTTCGGCAATGTGCTTGGCAGCAACGGTAGCGTGATTCCCCTGTTCAAGAAGCAGATTGCGGAAGGCGGCCCCGTGACGGTGACGCACCCCGACATTGAGCGCTTCTTCATGACCATTCCCGAGGCGGTGCAGCTTGTCATCCAGGCGGGCGGCATGGCGAAGGGCGGCGAGATCTTCGTGCTCGACATGGGCGAGCCGGTGAAGATCGCGGATCTGGCGAAGAACCTCATCCGTCTGTCGGGCGCGCATGTGGGCATCGTCTACACCGGCCTGCGCGACGGTGAGAAGATGTACGAGGAGCTGCTGATGGACGAGGAGAACACGCTTCCCACGTCCAACCATTCGATCATGATTTCGCAAGGCCAGGAAATCAGCCACGAGCAGGTGGCGCAGAAGCTCGGCGAGCTGCAAGAGGCAATCCGCGACACCGATGAGCAGGCAATCAAGATTCTCGAAGAGGCCGTCCCGACCTATCACTTCACGAAGAATTGCTAAAAAATGCCCGCAACCAGGGGAGGTTGCGGGCATTGCTCGCTTAGCGGCTTCTCGTCGCGTTACCCCGCGACGGAGCTTGCTGCCTACTCGTTGGCCTCGCGGGCGCGGTGCTTCTTGAGGTAGTTGGTGGTTGCGAAGAACGTGTTCACGACGCCTGTGTTCTTCAGGTTATAGAATCCCTGCCCCATAAGCCCGCGCACATAGGCGAGCTTGTCGATGTGCGGGCATTCCAGGCCGCGAAGATCGGCGAACAGGCGCTTGCAGCCAGGGGAGATTTCGGGGTCGGAAAACACCAGTACAGCATCCATGCGCTCGAACATATGGGTCGCTGCTTGGCGCACGCCCTCGCCGTCGAGCCCGACGACTTCCAGGATGCCCGAGAGATACGTGAAGCCGCGGCTGTTGTGCGCGCGCAGGATGCTCTCGTCGGTCACGCCGAGCTTCTCGAGGATATCCATCATGTCGTTCCAGCGCTCGAGCGGCAGAAGCGTGCTGCGCTTTGCGAACGCTTCGGACTTCTCCGGCGTCTCCTCGCGATAGCAGTAATACTCCTTGTCGGTGTAGAGGATGCGGTCGGTCTGACAGAGCGTCTCGATGAGGAACGGATTGTCCGCCCAGCCCGCGCCGGGAATCTCACGGAAGCGAATGCCCTTGTCAAGCAGGTACTGCTTGCGATAGATCGCCGACCAGATGGATGGGTGGTGGCACAGCAGATGCGCCGCGTCCTTAATGGCAAACGGCTGGACGGGCGGGTTGATGCGTCCGTGGTAGCTGCAGTTCATCTTGCGCTGCTTGGGCGTGTCGGGCAACCAGATGCGCCAATAACCCGACTTCACGATGTCGATCGGCTCGGGGTACATGCGCGCGAGCGCGAGCAGGTCGGAATACATGCCGCTCTCGATCCAGTCGTCGGGTTCGAGGATGGAAATCCACTCGCCGCGCGACTCGTCGAGCCCGCGGTTGCAGGTGGCGCCGTAGCCTTGGTTGTGCTTGTCGATCACCACGATGCGCTCGTCGCGCGCGGCATGGGCGCGCATGATGTCAAGCGAGTTGTCGGTGGAGCCGTCGTTTAAGCAGATGATTTCCAGGTTCTTGTACGTTTGCCCCTCGACGCTGTCGAGCGCCTGATCGAGATAGGGACCTGCGTTGTAGATGGGGATGATGACGGAAACCAGCGGTGCGAACTGCGAAGATGACATGATGCTCCTATTCGTTTTCCTGCGTATCCGCGGATACGGCATCGGCAGACGTGGCGTCCGTGCGCTCAGTCTTAATGGGCTGCGCGTCCTCGGCACCCGCATCCGCAAGCCCTGCGTCCACGAGCGTTTCCTGCACAGCCTTCCCGAGCATCTCCTTGTCGAGTCGCCCGAACTGCGAGGAATCGCCCAAGAAGGTGAGGTGCTTCACGCTGCCGCCCTTCTTCTTGATGTAGCTTACGGCGTGCGCGACGCTATCGAGGTTTTGCGGGTCTTCCAGAAGGAAGGCGGAATCGGTCTTGGCGGCCCAGGCGCCGGCGGCGAACGCGTCGGCGGGGTTCCATACCGAGCTCACGATGAGGTTGCCGATCGTGAGTCGCGCGCCCTCGACCTGGCCCGAGGTGATGAGGTCGTTGATCTTCTCGTTGGCGTCGTAAGGGTTCTTCCCGATGAGGCGCTCGCTTTTCACGCCGTGCTCGGCGCAGGCGGCGAGGAACGTGTCGGGGATATGCTTGTCGACGCCCAGCGCAATCAGATCGGTGAAGTCGCCGCCTTGGATCGATGCTGCCGTGGCGTCGTCGATCACGCCGAGTTCGCGAATGTAGAACACGGGGATATGCTGGTTGAACAGCAGCGGCGAAAGCGTGATCAGGTCACCGAGGCAGTCGTGGTGCGCGATGATGGCGAGCTTGCTCCAGCCGGGCACGCCGTCTTCCTCCGCCGCGCGCTTTCCGAAGTCGAAGATGAGGCGCGCAAGCTCGACTGACTCGTTGCAATCGATGCGGCAGATCGCGCACCCGTCGCCTGCAGCGTCCTTCGCCTGCTCGGCCACTTCGGAAGAGAGCACGTCCTCGCCGCCCAAGACGACGATGCGGCGCGGCGCGAGACTCGCGATCTCTTGAGCGACCACGTCGGGCAGCGACTCATTCTTCGAGAGCAACACCGGCGCGTCGAGCATGCCGGAGAGCCCTTGCGCGGACATGCACGGCAGGCTGAAGTCGCCCGACGCCAGGATGACGCTACCATCCTGCGCGAACTTGCACTTCTCTGCGATTTTCACGGCGGTGCCGTAGCGGTTCTCGCCGGCGACGGAGCTCACGAGCCCCTCGGGCACGCGGGTGGGGGAGTTCAGCATGCTGAACACGGCGGCCTCCGACTCGGCCGAGCCCACATGCCCGCCGAGCACGCGGTAGGTGCGGCATACGTCGGCAGCCGAGCCCATCATGCGGGTGTGGCCCTTCTCAATCCAGATGGCCTTGTTGCACAAGCGCTCGATCTGGTCGTTGTTGTGCGACACGATGAGCACGGTGACGTCGTGTTCTTTAATGAGCTGCGTGATGCGGCGCTCGCATTTCTGCTGGAACATGAAGTCGCCGACCGAGAGCACCTCGTCGACGATGAGGATTTCGGGCACGATGACCGTGGCGATGGCGAACGCGATGCGCGCGACCATGCCCGACGAGTAGTTCTTCATCGGCATGTCGAGGAACTTCTCGACCTCCGCGAAGTCGACGATCTCGTCGAAGTGCTGCTGGATGAACTTCTTCGAATAGCCCAGAAGCGCGCCGTTCAAGAAGATGTTCTCGCGCGCGGTGAGCTCCATGTCGAAGCCGGCGCCGAGCTCGATCAAAGGCGCGATGCTGCCGTTGATGGTGCAGGTGCCCTCGGTGGGCTCGAGCACGCCGGCGATGATCTTGAGCATGGTGGACTTGCCCGAGCCGTTCGTGCCCAGGATGCCGAACACGTCGCCCTTGCGGACGGTGAACGACACGCCGTCGAGCGCGCGGAACTCCTTGAACATAAGCTCGCGCTTTGCAAGGGCGATGGCGTATTCCTTCAAGCTGTTGAGCTGCTGAGATGCCATGTTGAAGACCATGGACACGCGATCCACGTCGACCATGACGGGCCGGTCGTCGACTGCGGCGGCAAGCTCGCGCTCGATGTCGCCGAGCGGGGTTGTGTTGATGTTCTCGGGCATAGGTTCCGCCTAAACGTAGAGGATGAACTTCTTCTCGGTCGCCTTGAACACGGCGAAGCCGATGGCGAAGGTGATCGCGGCCATGCCGAGGCAGATGAGGTTCTCGGCGAGGCCGGGCACCGTGTTGTACATCGCGATGTCGCGGAAATAGCACACGTAGTGGTACATCGGGTTGAACGCCTCGGCCGCCTGCATCCAGTCGGGCAGAAGGCCCACCGGGTAGAACAACGGCGTGGCGTAGGTCCATGCGGTGATGACGACGCCCCACAGGTGGCACACGTCGCGGAAGAACACGGCGAGCGAGGAGAGCAGCATGCCGAGCCCCGCGCAGAAGAGCAGCATGAACACGAGCAGAATGGGCATCGCGAGCAGGTTCACCGTCGGCGGGATGCGGAAGAAGAGCATGACGATGACGACCGCGATGAGGGAGATGGCGAAGTTCACGAGCGTGAAGAGCACCTTCTCCAGCGGGAAAATCATCTTCGAAACGCGTACCTTCTTGATGAGCGGCGCCGATTCGAGGATGGAGCCCATGGCGGACGACGTCGAGTCGGCCATGAGCGAGAAGAGCACGTTGCCCAGGATGAGGTACATGGGGAAGTTCTGCACGTCGTCGCCGAACTTGAGCACGTTCGTGAACACGGCGGCGAGCACGCACATCATGAGCAGGGGATTTAGGACCGACCAGAGAACGCCCAGGACGCTTCGGCGGTACTTGAGCTTGAAGTCCTTCGACACAAGCGATGTGATGGTGAACCAATTCCGCTTGAGCGTGGCCTTGGTCGATGCGGTTTGAGCCATAGGGTCCTCAACGGTCGGGTGCATTGCGCGCGCCGAGGGTCGGCCCTTGGCGCAACTCATCATTTTATAGCGCTTTGGACGGGGTCTTCCGCATGCGCATGAAAAGCCCAGATTGCCCGCGCGAGCGGTCGTGCGACTGCTCGCGAGCGGCGGTGCGCGCGCGGGGCGTGGGCGGCGCTCGTGGGGGCGAGGGGGCGCGGGGTCGTGCGGGCGTGCATGCGCATTGCGAGGGTCGTGCGGGCGCAGCGGCCCTCCGTTGTGCCGATGCCGTGTGCGATGTGTTCGCGGTGCGCGCGCTCGCGTATACTCAAGGAGAAGGCGAACGGAATGCCGCCTTCCCTTACGATACGCACAAGATTCGGAGTATAAACATGGCTATCTTGCGACATCGGAGTATCTGCGCCTTGAGCGCCCTTATCCTCGCGGCAGTTTGCGCATTGTGCGTCGTCTCGCCTGGTTGCGCGCTTGCTGCAGAAGTCGACGCACAGACAGACGACGCCAACAGCTGGCGTTTCACGGACGGGCAGCTGTTGACGGTGCCCGGTTTGGACGGTATTTCCCTTCTCTCGAGCGAAAGCTACGCCGAGTTCGACGCGACGCTTACCCCTAACGGTTATGCCACAGTGAACCGCCAGACCGGCTCGCAGCGCCTTATCCCCGGCGCCCTCGCCAAGGGCATCGACGTGAGCGAGTGGAACCGCACAATCGATTGGGAAGCAGTGAAGAACGATGGCGTGAAGTTCGCCATCATCCGCGTGGGCTACGGCAACGACCTTGCCAACCAGGACGATAAGTACTGGCTGCGCAACGTCTCCGAGTGCGAGCGACTGGGCATTCCGTACGGCGTCTACATTTACTCCTACGCCAAGAACGCCGACATGGCAAGAAGCGAGGCCGACCACGTCCTTCGCCTGATTGCGGGGCACGACCTAAGCTATCCGGTGTATTTCGACATGGAAGACAACTCCCAGCTCAATGCCACGGGCGGCGACCCGACCGAGCTGGCGAAGATCGCGAGTGCGTTCAGCGAGAAGATTGAGGCTGCAGGCTACGACGTGGGAATCTACGCGAACCGAAACTGGTTTTCGAACTACCTGACCGATCCCGTGTTCGACAACTGGGTTCGCTGGGTCGCGGAATACGGTGTCTCGCAGTGCCAGTACGGCGGTGAGTACGGCATGTGGCAGCTCTCGAGCGGCGGCCGCGTGAAAGGCATCGACTATCCCGCCGATGACGAGGGCGGACGCGTCGACGTGAACCTCATGTACCGTGCGGGCTACTCCAGCGACGTGGCTGCCGGCGATTGGTTCGTCGAAAGCGGCGCCTTCGACTATGTGGTTATCCGCGAAATCATGGGGAATTATTCGGGCACGAACCTTTTTGGCCCCTACGATACGATCACGCGAGCCCAGGTGGCGACCATCTTGTGGCGTCTGGCGGGAAGCCCCATTTCGAGCATCTCGCAGCCTTTCAGCGATGCGGACCCGAACGAGTACTACTATAAGGCGCTTTGCTGGGCGAAGGAAATCGGCGTCTCGACGGGCTACAGCGGCACCGATTGCTTCGGGCCGAACGACCCGGTGACGCGGGAGCAGCTGGCAACGCTGTTCGCGCGCTATGCGAGCGTGGTCGACGGGCGCGATACGTCAAGCGATTGCGCGGCTATGAACGCGAAGAACGGCGCGGACGAGGTGAGCGACTATGCGCGCGAAGCAATGGGATGGGCGGTGGACACGGGTCTCATCACCGGCGTGAACGGCACCGACCTTGAGCCCGGCGGCACCGCATGGCGCGCCTCGATGGCTGAGATGGTGAAGCGCTACGCAAGCTTCTAGTTTGCCCGCCGCGATTTTTTTTCGCGGGTGTACGTCTTCTCTGAGGTGCGCTCTCTCGCGGCGTACCGCGTTGTCGGGCTCGTCTTGATACGTTGATTGTGCATGGGAGGCGTCGCGTCGTGCGGCGCCTTTCCCGAAGGAAGGTGCTTCGGATATGGAAAAAACCTACTGCAAGATCGTGCTCGTCGCCCGCATGGGAGCGGGCGTCGCAACCCCCGCGTTTTGCGCGAAGAGGGCGTTTGAAAAGCAGGGGCACACGGTGTTCCTCTTCACGCCGAACATGTGGCCCGAGCTTTTCGACGAGGCTGGCACCTTCGATGCTGCGATGCTTTCCCGCTTCTTCGAGGTGCAGCGTCCCGATTGCCTGATGCTCGCCGAGGGCATAGGCGCGCGCGGGCTCGACGCGGCTGCCTCGCGCGGCGTCGCCGTGGGCATGCTTGCCGCCACGCGATCCGAGGCCGAGGCGAGCGTGGCGAAGTCGAGCGGTGCGCCTTTCGACTTCGCGGTAACGATTTCCGGGCGCTCGCTGCGTCTGGAGGAGCTCGACGGGTTCGAAGGCGTCGTGGGGGCGTGCGCTCCCGCTGTCGATGCCGCCTACGCCTCGACGCCGATTGCGAACTTGGTGGCCTTCGGGCCCGGCGTCATGTGCCTGCAAGACGCGTCGCCCGCTCGCGTCGCCTTCTTCGATGAGCTGGTCGCAGACGAGCGCTTTAAGGGAGCCGTCCGCTGCTTCGGCGCCGGGTGGCCCGAGCGCTTCGCGTCCGACCCGACGTTTACCCACATCGCCTACTCCGCCCGTTCGAGTGCGGCGTGCGTGGTGTTCGGGGACCTGGGTGCGGGCTCGCAGAATGCGAACGCCCCAGCCGACGCTCGGGACGTGAAGTCCCCGGCGGATGCGCTGCTGACGGACGAGGCGCTTGTGCTCGTCCATGCCGATGGGGCGAAGCTTGCGTGCGTGGGCGAGGGCCTTTCCCCATGGCGCGCGGAGCGGATGGACATTTGCGAGAAGGATGTTACCGCGGCGCGCGAGGCGCTCATCGCGGCGGTTGCGGAGCAGCATTCGGGCGATGCCGCGTTCGAGAGCCGTCGCCTTCCCGTCGATTCGCAAGGTCCCTTCCTTGATGGGTCGCTGCTTGCCGCCCTCGAGAGCGTGCGCGAACAGCTTGCCGAGCGGGGGCTTATGGCGGGCCTTCCCGCGCCGCGCACGATCGTCTCGGTCCTCGGCTACGTGGGCATGGGCAACTTCGGCGACGAGTACATCCTGGCAACGGTCGATAGGCGCCTGCGGGAGCTGGTTTGCGGTTGCTCCATCGTTGCTGTCGGGGAAAACCCGCTGCATACCCTGCGCGAGCGCGGCATCTACTCCATCACGCTTCAGGACAAGCGCGTCCTCGACCGGGTGCTCGCCGCGTCCTCGGCGGCCCTCGTGATCGCAGGTCTCCTCTTCGACCAGGGAATTCGCTGGTCGATCGGGAAGGCGGAGCTTGCCTCGTCGATGCCGCACACCGACATCGCGGGAATCGCCGCCTACGTGGAGCTTGCCTACATGAACGATGCGCGCCCGGTGCTCTACGGCATCGGCGCGGGACCGCTCGACGTGGCGGACGGCCGCTCGCTTGTGCGCCTCATGGGACGTCTTGGTGCGCTGTTCCTCACGCGCGATGAGGCGACCGCCGAGCTCATCCGCTCGTGCCGGGTGCGCAGCGAGCAGGTGATAGCGCTTGCCGATTGCGCGTTTTTGGGAAGCGCTTCCGACGCTTCGTTCGTCGACGAATGGTTCGCATCCGAAGGAATCGACCCCGCGTCGCGCAGGGTCGTGGCGGTTTCGCTGCGCGAGTACGAGAACGCGCCCGACGATTTCGCCGAACGGGTGGCCGCCGCGATTGCGAGGGTTCAGGCAGCCCATCGCGACGTGGTCTTCACAGCGTGCATCCTCGACTCGAGCGACCGCGCGCTTGCCGAGCGCATCGGGGCGCTTCTCCCCGCTCAGGCGGCGCTCCGCATCTTCGATGCGGGGGAGCGCATAGAGCCGGTGGCGGACTTCCTCTCGCGCTGCTCGGCCGGTCTCTCGATGCGCTACCATGCGTCCCTTCTGCTTGGATCGTTCTGTAAACCGTGCGTTGGCCTGGGATATCTTCCCAAGGTGGTGTCGCTTTACGAGGATTTGGGGCAGGCGGACACGCTGCTTTCCATGAACGCGGATACTGCGGAGATCATTGCGGCTCTGGAATCCGTCCTCGCCTTCGACGCCCAGCGCGCGTTCGCGCTGACGAATCGCGTGTCCGAGCTGCGTAAGAAGAGCGGCGAGTCGGAGGGCATTCTGCTCGATGCCATCGCCTCGATCGCGCCCGCGAAGCGCGGGGAGATTCCCGAGGAGCTTTTCTTGAACCGGGTGGCGAACGATATCGCCGAGAAGGATCGCCTCCAGGCGCAGATTGCGCGGGAGCGTCGAAGCGTCGAGGAGGCTCGTACCCGCTGCGCTGAGATGGAATGCGAGCGCGATGTGGCGCGCGGCGAGGTGGAGGAGTACGCGCACTCGTATTCCTACCGCGTGGGATCGACGCTGCTCACCCTGCCCCGCAAACTTCGCGAGGCGCTGTCGAAGGGTGCGAAAGGGCCGAAGGAGTCATAGCCGCGCGTCCGTTGACACGCGCAGGCTGGGAAAGCGGGGCACGAAGGTTGAGTCGCCTCGCGGGCTTGCGTTCGGGAAGAGGCGATATCGGGCGGACGCTGAATAGCTTTCTCAGCAAGTATGCACGCCGCTAAAGATTGCAAAACTCCTCTAGGACGCGAAGGCGTGGGGTGATGTCTTCCTGCAGATCGTCTGCCAAATAGGGGAGAAAATCCTGCGAAGGTCCAAGCGACTCGCTGCCTGCTTCGCGAATTGCGGCTTCGGCATTATCGACAATCGGCGCGACAATTGACCTCAAGTAGCTTGAAGTGATGCCTAAGCTGCTCGCAAGGAGATCGAAGCTGCTCGGCTTCACGTCTCTAATGTCTCGTGCGCCGCCGACAGCCATAGCCAACTCTTTGCTGAATCTATCGAAGAACGATGTACTGACCAGGTCGTAAGCTGGAGATAGGCGACGTATTGGTGCCTTTGGGTTGAGTAAGACCAGAAGGTTACTCATCGTCTCTTCTTTCTGCGAGAAGGTCTAATCCGAGCGTTGCAAGAACGTTGAGGGTTTTGCCAAGCTCCGCAGTCTGCTTCCCGTTTTCGAGGTTCGAGAGAAATGTTATGCCTACGCCGCTCAATCCTGCTAGTTGGGTTTGGGTGAGTCCCTGGGCTTTTCTTTCATGCATGATGAGTTCCCCGAGTTCTTTTGTGCTGCCGATATTGATCACGATATCACTCCCTTTACGCGAACGCATAAATAATAGCACATTGTTCTTCTATTTACGCGTTCGCATAAATTGCAGGACGTCTGCTCACAACTTATGCGAACGCATAAATGCACCAACTTTTGAAGAATCTGTGAGTGCGGAATGCTGCAATGCGTTGCGCGGTTAACTGGTGCAAGATTCGCTTTCTGGTAAGTCAATCATTCGTATTTTGGTAGCGTAAACATTCGTAATTTGGTATACGAATCACCCGCTTTTTGGGTAAATCAGCTGCTAATCTAACTATCCCTCTTCGCGCATTGGTCGCTTAGCTCCCTTGGAATCTCGCCTTGCTTCGTCCCGCTTAATGCGATGGCGAAACGGGTCGTTTGCGCCTTGCTTCGCCCGCGCGAGTGGAGTAGTCGAACAGGCGCTTGCCCCGGCTCGTCCCCTAAGCGGCCGACTCGCGCTCGGGAAGGGGCGATATCGGGCGGACGCTGAATAGCTTTCTCAGCAAAGGAACACGCAAGGAGACGAAAACGCCAAGGAGCGGCCACAACACGTTGAGCACGAGGATGAGAACGCTCACGGCGGTATGAGGGAAGCCGAAGGGCTCGAGCCAGCTGTAAAGCATGAGATTCGGGAAGCAGAAATCAGAAATCGCGTGGAAACACATGACGATGAGGGTTGTTTGCCCAAAGAAATTCAAGAACCGAGACACGGTGCGAAGCCGTTGCTCGGCGACCCTGCAGGCGAGGACGACGAGATAAGACGCCGCAATCGAGGTGGCGATGCTCAGAAGTCCGTGAGAGAGGAAGCAGTCGACGATATTGATAGAAATCCCAAAGTAGATGGACGCTATCCAGAGCAGAATCAAGGCGGCAATCAAAGCGAGAGGCGGTTTCTTGTCGAGGATTCCGTGCTTTCGTGCGAGGAATCCAAGGTACATGAAAAATGAGGCCATCGCGCCCGGCTGGATGGAGAAGGGAAGCCAAGTCACTTTTGCGCTCGCCCATCCTGCGGCTGCTATGAGGCACACAGTGAGCAGCGGATATTTGGTTTTGAGCGCGAGACGGGTAAAGCCCGTCGAGAAGAAGAGAGCCCAGAGAAACCACAGCAGGCCAATTTGACGAATCGCGAAAGGGTCGCTATGGGGCATTCCTGCGCCATACAATAAGGCACCGAGCATGCTCTTCGCATTATTCAGGGCATCGATTTCCGGCCAGACAAAGTGATTGACAACGGTGGCGACGATAAGGATAACGACTCCGGTGACGTAATAGGGCACGAGCAGCTGTCGGGCTTTCTGCTTCATGAAAGGGAGAAAGCTCACTTTGGTGGAGAGGAAATACCCGCTTAAGAGGAAGAAAAGCGGGACATGAAAGGTGTATACAAAGTGGTTTGCGCTTGCGATTCCAAAGTGCCCTGCAATGATGCAGAGCATGGCGAATCCCTTGGCAATATCGATATAGCAGATACGTTGTTTTGCAGGTTTACTCTGGCCTTCGGGGGGGGGTGAAGGAGTACTCGATGCGGTTGCCTCAGACAATGTCGCGTTCCTTTCGTAGCGTTCGAATCCTTACTATGATATCGAAATGAAAGATGCATTGCCATGAGGAGGAGGCTATCGAATCTTCTTCCCGCGGCGAAACGGCGAAATGCGATTGAGGGTCGTTTCTGCGGGGCGAATCAGCCGAGATGCGCCCATTGCGTGGTACCCTTATGCAGTTATTGCATTGCGAAAGGACGAAGTATGTCGGAGATCTCAGCGGGGAGCGCTCCCGCGGTTTCGGTTATCATCCCCGTGTATAATTGCGCGGCCTATTTACCCGAATGCCTCGACAGCGTCATCGCTCAGACGGAATCGTCGTGGGAGATTATCTGCATCGACGATGGGTCAACCGACGATTCGGTCTCGGTTTTGCGCGAGTACGAGCGACGCCTGGACGGCAAGCTGCGCGTCATCGAACAGGAAAACGCGGGCTGCGCATGCGCCCGCAACCGCGCGATCCCTTTGGCGCGGGGGAGCTACCTCATGTTCCTGGACGCTGACGACTTCTTGGCGCCGCGCTGCTTCGAGCTGGCACTCGATGCGGCCCGCCGCACGAACGCGCAGATTGTGGTGTGGGACCTCTGGTTTTACAACAACCAGCGCAAACGCCAGCAGCATCCGCCGCTCGGCATTCTCCATTTCGCCCCGTTCGACTTCGACGGCCAGGCGTTCTCGTGGAAACGCAGCCCCGACGACTTCCTCATGAGCTTTCAGACGTGGGCCTGGAACAAGCTGTTTCTCGCCTCGTTCGTGCGCGAGGGGGGCTATCGCTTCGCGGAAGACATCCAACGCTCGGAGGACATCGCGTTCGTGTACCCCGCGCTTGTGGACGCTGAGCGCATCGCGACGGTGGGCGAGCGGCTCATCAGCTATCGCGTGATGCGCGCCGATTCCGCCATGGCCACGAAGGACCGCCATGCGTTCGATTTCGTGCGCGCCATTCATTCCTTTCGCAACTATTTGGAAGAAACGGGGCGCCTTGAGGCGCTCTCGCGCAGCTACGCCACCTGGGCGATGTCGAGTATCCTGTACAACGTAAACACGCTTGCGTCCTATCCCGCCTTTTGCGAGGTGTACCGCTATCTGGCCGACCGCGGTTTCTCCGACTTGGGTCTTGCCGACCTGGGAGAACGCGACTTCCTCGACCCGATATACCACGCCCGCATGCGTGAGATCGTAGAATGCGACCCAACCGCGTACCTGTTCGGCCGTGCGCGCTCGCTCGATGCGGCGCGGGAAGATGCGCTTGCTGTCCTCGACGAGGTGAGCGCCGCGCGCGACGAAGCTCTCGCCGAGTGCGATGCGGCGCGCGAGCGCGAAGCTGCCGTGCGCGCCGACCTAAATCGGGTCGTATCCGAGTTCGACGCGGTCATGGGCGCGGCAGAGCAGCGCGTCGGCCAGGCGATATGCCGTTTCCCCCGCGCAATTCAGCGCAAGCTGGGCGCGTCGGGGCGCTAGGACGCCGTGTGCTTCTTTCGAAGGCTGCCCCGCATCGTCGCTGCGATACAGTATCATTCAGAGCAAAACGCTGCGGGCGTGTGCCTGCATCCGAGAAGCTAACCGAAGGCGCTACATGGATAATCCAAAGGTTTCTATCATTGTCCCCGTCTACAACGTCGAAAGCTACCTCGCGCAATGCCTGGATAGCCTGATCGAGCAGACGCTTTCCGATATCGAGATTCTCTGCCTGGACGACGGTTCGACCGACGGCTCGCCGGAGCTTCTCGACGCCTACGCTGCGAAAGACGCTCGCATCCGCGCGCTCCATCGCGAGAACTGCGGCGTTGCTGAGACGCGCAACGTGGGCGTCGGGCTTGCGCGCGGCGAGTACATCCTGTTCGTCGACTCCGACGACTACATCGCGCAAAGAACCTGCGAGGTCCTCGTCGCCACCGCCGAGCGGGAAGGAGCCGACATCGTCGTCTTCGGCGGCAAGACGTTCCCCACGCTCCCGTGGGCGGATGATTCCTTCGCGTGGCGCGACAACGTGTATCATTCCGGGGTCGATGCCCTGCTCTACGAGCGCGGAAGCATCCCCCTCATGTGCAACAAGATGTACCT
Organism: Ellagibacter sp.; assembly: GCF_048412355.1. Lineage (NCBI taxonomy): Bacteria > Bacillati > Actinomycetota > Coriobacteriia > Eggerthellales > Eggerthellaceae > Ellagibacter > Ellagibacter sp. Next base: position 73,022 of record NZ_DBFSAP010000022.1, on the reverse strand, counting down.
CACCGACTTTTTGCGCGGCAACGGGCTTCTTCTCAACCCCGACCTCTCGCTTGGGGAAGATCACGCCTTCCAGTTCATCACCTTCCCGCTTGCGAAAACGGTCGCCTTCAGCAAGGAGATGCTCTACTTCTACCGCGTGCGTCGCGATTCGGCGGTGGGCGCGACCTGCTCAGATGGCGCCAAGCAGCTCTTCCTCCACTTCGACGTGGTGAAATACGCGCTCACCACATGGAAGGAGCGCGGGACGCTCGTGGAGTTCGGGCGCGAGGGCGTCTCGTGGGCCGTGTCGTTCCTGTTCACGTCGGCGAAGATGACCTACTACAACGACCGCGTCCGCTTCGCCGAGCTATTCTCGGCGTTCCTCGACGAGGTGCTCGAAGGCCGCCCGCTCGATTCGCTTGGGCTCGATGACGGTGTGCGCGGGCGTTTGGCTTACCTCGTGTCGCCCCAGGTGGAAACAGATGCTCCATCGATAAGCATCCTTGTGGAATGCGCCGACGAGGCTGACGACGCCAAAGCGGCCCTCGATGCAATCGAGTTCCAGGACGAGCAGTCCTTCGAGGTGCTGTTCTTCCCGCCCGCTGATGCGAACAGCCGCTATGCCCAGCTCGTGGCCGACTTCGTGGAGAACGATTGCCGCGCGCGCGTCCTTCCCACCCGCGATGTCGCTTCTGCGCTCGCGAGCGCGCGGGGGACCTACCTCGTCCGCTCCTACGCGAACGTCGTCTACGACCCGCAAGCCTTTGACCAGCTGCTTCAGCTTGCAGGGGAACGCGAGGGGCGCACGGTCGTCGGCGATCGCGAGCCCTACGACATTGCGGTGTTCACCGATTCCGCCGGCATGCTCGGCGTGCGCGACCTGTTCGATTTCTACGAACCCAGCACCATCGAGGCCATTGTGCCCGAAGGGGCGCATCCCGCCTCCGATTTTTCCTCGCAGCTGTTCTCGTTTTCGAGCATCGCGTCGGCAAACAAGGCGTTTAACAGGGAATTCTTGCTGCAATGCGCGAAAGAGTCGCAGTGCTTTACCTGGTTGGGCCTCCAATGCGCGGCCTTCTCGCAAGCGACCAAGATTGTCGTGACCAAGCGCCCCCTCGCAACGCTTTGCTGCCTGCCTTTCGCGTCGACGGGGCTTGTCGGCGCGCGCGCCATGCTCGACGATGTGTTCTCCGGCTTCGAAGAGGCGCGGGCGAACTTCGCGGACGACGAGGAGGCCACGCGCGGGCTCGATGCCGCGGCGGCGCGCCATCTGATCCTCATGGTCGACCTTATCCGCAACCCGATTGCTCGCCGCTACTGTTTCGAGGATGCCCGCGAGCGCGGAGGCGAGGCTATAGCGCGCGCCCTCGCTGGGTCGCAGCTCACTGAAACTGAGCGCGCCGCCTGCAAAGCGCTGCTCGGAGAAACCTACGACGCGTACACCGGATGCCGCGACACGCTCGTCTTGAATGACGTTATCATGAAAAATGAGGAAAACCTGCTTGCGGTAGGAGGCCAGGCTCAGCACATCAATCAGCTCAACTCCGACATCGAGGAGTTCTACCACTCGATAAGCTACCGAACGGGTCGCGCGGTCACTGCGCCCGCCCGTGCGGCGGCGAACCTCGCAAAGCGCGTTCTCCACGCGGCACGCCGCGGATAGTTTGGAAAGGAAATCATGTTCAGCAACAAAACCTCCGATACGCCCAAGGTCTCGATCGTCGTTCCCGTCTACAACGTCGAGAAGTACCTGCGCGAATGCCTCGACAGCCTGCTCGCACAGAAGCTGAAGGACATCGAGATCATCGTCGTGAACGACGGCTCCACCGACTCGTCGGCAGACATCGCCGCCGAGTACGCCGCCCGCGATTCCCGCGTGCGCCTCATCTCGAAGGAAAACGAGGGCTACGGCAAGACGATGAACCGCGGCTTCTCCGAGGCGCGCGGCGAGTACGTGGGCATCGTGGAATCCGACGACTTCGCTGACCCCCGCATGTTCAAGGACATGTACAAGTTCGCGAAGAAACACGACCTCGACCTGGTGAAGGCGAACTACTACGAGCACAGCGATGCGGGCGACGTCTTCCAGGAACCGTTCGCCGGGTTTGCGTACAAGACCGTCTTCGATCCCCGCGTTGACCAGCGCGCGCTCACCGTGCTGCCCATCATCTGGTCGGCGCTTTACCGCCGCGAGATGATCGAGCGCGAGGGCATCCGCTTCAACGGGACGCCCGGCGCATCGTATCAGGACACCTCGTTCGTGTTCCAGGTGTGGGCGAGCGCCCACCGCGCGGCAATCCTCCCGAAGGGCTATCTGCACTATCGCGTCGACAATGCGAACTCCTCGGTGAAGTCGTCGGCGAAGGTGTTCGCCGTGTGCGACGAGTACGAGCTCTCGCGCGAGTTTTTGGCGAAGGACCCCGAGAAGCAGCGCGCGTTCGGCGCGATCGTCAACCTGCTGAAGCTTGGCACGTATCGCTGGAACTTCAATCGTCTGACAGATGAATCCCGCCGCGCGTTCGCCGAGCGCATGCGCGAGGAATATCTGCGGGCCCGCGAGGAGGGCACGCTCGAGCGCGACATGTTCGCGCCGGCCGATTGGGAGATGCTCAATCTGATGATGGACGACTTCGACGCTTTCATGGCGCGTTTCGAATCAGGAATGTAGGCGGGTCCGGGCGCATTGGCGCTTGAGGCTCTCCGTCGACAGGAAAGGGGAGAGAATGCAGGGACCGAAGTTGAAGGGACCGAAGCGGTTGCTCTCGGTGCTGCTCGCAGCGTCGCTTTCGGTATGGTGCGTGCCTGCGGGCGCGCTCGCCGAGGAAGCCCCCGGCGCATCCGATGGTTCGGCGGTCGCAGGCGCGCCCTCGGCGGATGCCGCGGCAGAGGGCTCCTTAGCCGCGGGCAGCGCGGGGGCGGACGCGGGAACATCCCAGGTCGCAACGCCTTCGCAGTCTGATGCTGCCGGTGCCGTCGCGCCTGCCGTGCCCGAGACCGCGCGACCCGAGGCCGCACAACCCTCCGCCACAGGCGAGGGCGGTGCCGCAGGCGAAGGTGAAACCGCAGGTGAGGAGTCCTTCGAAGGCGTGTATGTGATTTCTGCTGCTGCGAATACGAAGGCCGTGCTCTCCACGGCAGGCTCGCAGTTCTACTCGGGTGCGAACGTTGAGCTCGCTTCCGCGAACGGCACGCTCTTCCAGAGGTGGCGCATCGAGTCGGTGGGCGAGGGCTACTACACGATTACCTCGGTAGCAACCGGCAAGGTGCTCGATGTGGTCAACGGCGGGCGCACCCCTGGCACGAATGTGTGGCAGTGCACGCCTTTCGGCAATGATGCTCAGAAGTGGAAGATCACGCGTGCGGCGGACGGCTCGGTGACGCTCGTCTCCAAGCTTTCGGGCCTCGCGCTCGACATCGCCGACGGGCTTGCGGTTGCAGGCACGAACATCCAGACCTACACGGTCAATGGCGCTCCCGCGCAGCGTTTCGCGCTCACGCCCGTTTCTGACCCTGCCCCCGAGGCCCTGCTCGCCGCAGGCGTCTACGAAATCTGCGCCGCGGGCGACACATCCTACGCGCTCGACGTAGCAGATGCCTCTCTTGTCTCCGGTGCCGACGTTCGCCTGTGGTCCAGCAACCACTCGCAGGCCCAAAAGTGGTATATCGAGCCCGACTCTGAGGGCTACTACACCATCACCTCGATGGGCTCGGGGCTCGTGCTCGACGTTTCCAATGGTGGGCTCACTCCTGGCACGAACGTGTGGCAATGCACGCCGTTTGGCAACAGCATGCAGAAGTGGCGCCTCGTCGACAATGGCAACGGCTCCTTCTCGCTTATCTCGAAGGGCAACGTGCTCGCGCTCGACATCGCCGACGGAATCTGCGCCGCGGGCACGGACGTGCGCACGTGGACTCCGAACGGGGCCATCGCCCAATCGTTCGTCTTCAGCCCGTGCGAGAGCACGTACGCCGACGGCACCTACGAGCTTGCGCTTTCGAGCGACAAGGGTACCGACCTCGACGTGTTCGACGCATCAACCGAATCGGGCGCCAACGTGCAGGTTCACACGGACAATGGCGGCTATGCGCAGAAGTGGCACGTGACGACCTGCGACGACGGCTACTGCACGATCGAGTCGCTGTGCTCGGGCAATGTGCTCGCAATCGAGGGCGGAAGCGCTGCGGCGGGCGCGAACGTCTGCCAGCAGACCGCCGACGGGGCCGATTCCCAGCTGTGGAAGCTCGTGCCGCTTGGAAACGGCGCGTACCGCATCACCTCGAAGAGCGGCGAGTTCGCGCTCTCCCTTTCGGGGAAGAACGTTGTACTTGGCTCGAGTGCGGACGCATCGTCGTTCATCCTGAAGAAAACTCCGATTATCATCGAGGGCTTTTACACTATCGGCGCATACACCAATCCGTCGGTGAAGCTTGACGTGCAAGATGCCTCCCGCACAAGCGGCGCGAACGTGCAGCTGCATACCGAGAACGGGTCGAACGCGCAGGTGGTGAAGATCTCGGCGAACGCCGACGGTTCCTACACGATCGCGTTCCCCTTCTCGCGCAAGGTGCTCGATGTGGCCAACGGCGGCCGCACCCCCGGCACGAACGTGTGGCAGTGCACGCCGTTCGGCAACGACGCGCAGAAATGGTACCCGAAGTATGCGGGCGACCGGTCGTTTAGCTTCGTGTGCAAGGGTAACGGCCTCGCGCTCGACATTGCCGACGGCATTGCGGAAAGCGGTACGAACGTGCAGGTCTACACGCGCAACAATTCCATCGCGCAGCGCTTCGTGCTGACTCCCACGACGTACGTCCCCGATGACTTCTCGGATCTTCTCGCGCATTTCTCGACCGTTTCCACCAACACGTTCAACGGGTGGTACAACATGTCGCGTGCGCTTTCCAACTTCGACGGTATGGTCGTGTGGCCGGGCGAGACGGTGTCGTTCTTCGATACCTGCGGACCGTGCGGCGCGGCCGAGGGCTACCTTATCGCCGGCGTCGTCGGCGGCTCGGGCTATGGCGGCGGCATCTGCCAGGCGTCCACCACGCTCTACGGCGCGGTGGTTCGCGCGGGCCTCACCATCGTGGAGCGTCAGAACCACACGACGCCTTCCACATATGTGCCCATCGGGCAAGACGCGATGGTGAACTGGGGCTCTTCCGACTTCCGCTTCCGCAACGACTGGGATTTCCCCGTGAAGATCGTCGTCGACAACTACGATCGCACGCTCAACTGCGACATCTGGGGCATCCAGCCCGACTGGTACGACTACATCGACGTCTCTTCCTGGTGGACGGGTTCGCACTCCGCCGCCGCGCAGCGCGAGTACTACAAGGACGGCGTGATCGTGGCCACAAGCGCCCTGCCGAATTCCTGGTACTGGTAGTTCCTTGCGCTTCATTTGATTAAGGGCTCGCTCAAAGCGGGCCCTTTTTGCTGTCAACTCATAGAAACGTGCACATTTAAGTTTCTTGAAAACTGAGATACGCGCAGAAAAAAGTCAACGAAAGTCAAAAAAGTCAACAATGCTCAAAAAAATTAAAGTCGCTCAAGAGAAACAATGATTACTGCGCTATGATATTTGGGAAGTCGATTCTCCAAAGGAGGCCATGCATGTCTGCGGCAACTGCTTATAATCAGACAAATCCGTTCACCCCGATGTTCGGGAAGGTTCCTGCATATATGGCTGGCCGGGAACTTCTCATCGACGAAATGGTCCAAGCGTTTGAGTTCCCTGAGTCCAATCCGAATCTTTGCTCTATTTTCGTTGGTGCCCGCGGCACCGGCAAAACGGCGCTTCTTACTTATCTTGGTTATCGCGCCCAGCAAGAGGGGTGGATAGTCGCGGATACGACGGCGTCTCGTGGAATGCTCGATGACATTCTTCAGAGAATCGGCGATGCGGCGTCCCACTTGCTCGCCGCTGATTGTCCCAGGAAGCTTACCGGCATCGGCGTGGCTTCGATCGCAAGCGTGTCGTGGGAAAACAATGTTGCCTCCGGGAACTGGCGAACGAAAATGAATGCGATATTCAGCCAGCTTGAAGAAACACAGACGGGTGTCGTGATTACCGTCGATGAAATTGACGGCGATCTTTCGGAAATGGTCGAACTGGTGACTACCTACCAGCACTTCGTCCGCGAAGGGAAGAAGGTTGCATTGCTGATGGCTGGCCTGCCCTCTAAGGTTTCCGCTTTGCTTTCCGGAAAGTCCACCTCGTTTTTAAGGCGTGCTGCAAGGCATGACCTGGGTACAATTCCCGATTATGAGGTGTACGAGGCGTTTCGCTTGACCATAGAAGATGCTGGCAAAACCATCGACGACGATGCGTTGGATGTAGCGTGCGAAGCAATAGGCGGTTTCCCGTTCATGTTCCAGCTGGTTGGCTACCGCTCTTGGAATGCTTCTCGTCGAGAAAAGACGATAACGGCGAACCACGTTCAAAGCGGTATTCAAGTCGCGCGGATGGAATTTGAAGACAGGGTCTTGAGCGCCACCTGCTCCGAGCTGTCCAAGGGAGACGTGGCTTTTCTAAGGGCAATGAATAGCGAGGGCCAAACTCCTCGGGATGAGATAGCGAAACGCACAGGAAAGAAATCGAGTTGGGTGTCGACCTACAAAAAGCGTTTGCTTGAAGCAGGCGTGATCGATGAGCCTGTGGCTGGCGAATTCTCATTCGCATTGCCTGGGATGGCAAAGTACCTGCAAGAGAAACGATAGTATAATGACTGAGTTTGGCATGCGGGCGTCCGATGCGGCGCCCTCGTTGGCTTGAATTTGTGATTTCGCATCGCGCTGTGCGATGTTTAGGAAGGTAAGGTATGTGGGGTTTGTTCTTCGCTGCTGCGTTTGCGGGGGCTGTGTTCTTGTTCGTTCCGGGAGCGCTCGTGCTTGCGGGCCTTCGTATGCACGTGGCGTCGGCTATCGCCTTCGCGCCGCTTCTGGGCATTCCGGCGACGATCGCCCTTTGTCTGGCATACGCCGCCCTGGGTATCAACACCAACTGGGCGACAATCTTCTTCCCCCAGCTCGCGGTGGGTCTTATCATCTGCATCGTCGGTCGTGTGCGCGCACGCGACCTGTCTCGCCGTCGCTTCGGTGAGCGCAGCCGCGAGGCATGCCGCTTCGACCTGTGCGCGCTCGCGCTCTACCTTTTGGTGGGCGTTGTCGTGTCGGTGGGCATGTTCACCACGTTTCTGGGCGACCCCTCGAACTACATGCAGGAATACGACAACGTGAGCCATTTAGGCTCGATTCGCTGCTTCGTCGAGACGGGGAACTGGTCGCCTTTCAGCACGTCGCTCTATGCGGGCGCGGCCGACGCGGCGATCAACCCGCTTCCCGGCGGCGGCTTCTACCCGACGGCCTGGTACAACGTCGCGGCCTTCATGGTGAGCCTGCTCGACGTCCCCATTCCGCTTTCGGAAAATGCCGCGAACTTCGTGTTCGTGGCGCTGGCGCTGCCTGCAAGCATGTTCGCGTTCATGCGCATCGTCTTCCAAGGGCGTCGCGACATCGTGTGCTGGGGCGCCGCCTGCGCGCCTATGTTCTCGGCCTTTCCCTGGATGCTGCTCGCCTGGGGCCCGCTGTTCCCGAACACGTCCGCCTACTGCCTGCTGCCGCTCGTAGCGGCGCTGTTCGTGGCGATCTTGCGCACGGGAATTTCGCGCCGTGAGCGCATCTGCGCGGGGGCTCTGTTCGTCATCGGTATCATCGCCTTGGCGCTCGCGCAGCCGAACGCCGTGTTCGTCGTAGCCGTGTGGCTCATTCCCTTCTGCATCTACCGGGCGGCAATCGCGGCCGACCTTCTCCGTCGCGAGGGAGCGGCGAAATGGCGGCTGCGCATCCTGTTCGCGGCGGTCGCGGCCGTCCTTATCTGCATCATCTGGTGGGTGGTGTACCATCTGCCCTTCCTGAGCGCGGTGGTGGAACACTCGTGGGGTGCCGCGCAGTATCCGCTCGAGGCGCTGCTCCATACGCTCATGCTCGGGTTCATGGACGACGGCGTGCAGCTCGTGCTCATGGTGTTCGTGTTCGTGGGCATGTTCTGGACGTTCAAGGAGCGCCGTTGGCTGTGGCTTTCTGCCTCGTATGTGCTCGCCTGTGGGATGTTCATCGTCGACGTGTCGACCTCCGGCCGCCTGCAGCATCTGCTGACCGGTTTTTGGTACACCGACTACTACCGCGTGGCGGCGATGGCTGCCATCTTCGGTATCCCCCTCGCGGCGATGGGCATAGCGCTCGTTGCGCGCGCAATTGCGCGGCTTCTTTCCCGCTCGCGCGACAAGGCACCTGTGTGGGCGACTTCCATCGCATGCGCTCTTTGCGCGTTTGTGCTGGTGTGGGGAACGTTTTTCCTCGATGACCCGCGCACCGACATCAATCCGTCGAGCGAGGTTCCCAACATGGGCCGCGGGGCGATGACGCTGGTCTGGCAGCGGCTTTCGTGGCAGAACAACGTGGACTATATCTACACGACCGCGGAAAAGGAATTCGTCGCCGAGGTCGAGCAGATTCTTCCCGAAGATGCCGTCGTCATCAACAATCCCAACGACGGCAGCTGCTTCTGCTACGTGGTCGACGGCATGCGCACGTACTATCGCTACCTGCGCACCTATGGCGAAGGTGGGGAAACCGGGGACAGCGCGCTCATCCGCAGCCGCCTTGACAGCATTTCCTACGACGATCGGGTGAAGGAAGCCGTCGAGAACGTCGGAGCCGAGTACCTGCTTTTGCTTGACCAGGGAAGATGGTACAACCCATCCGATCCCGACAGCAACTTCTTCTTCACCTACGACGACAACAGCCTGTGGTGCGGCATCGATTACGTGCGCGACTCCACGCCCGGGTTCGAGGTGGTGCTCGCGCGCGACGACATGCGCCTGTACCGCATCACCGCGATCGACGACTAGGAACCTTACTTCTCGTTCGCCTTGCGACACGCGGCGAGCGCTCGCTCGGCGGTGCGCCTCCAGCTGTATTCCGCCCGCACGCGCCTCGCGACGTTCGCTCCCTGCTCAGCGAGTCGTTGCGGGTTGCGTGCCGCCTCGCGCAGCGCTGCCTCGACCGTCTCGGTGCGCGCATCGGGAATGATGGTGCCGAAGCGCTCGTCGCTTACGAGCTCGTCGGTGCCACCGACGGGGGTGACGATCGCGGGGGTGGCGCACGCCGCGGCCTCGAGCAGAGTCGTGGCGAAGCCTTCCGACCGGGAGGGCAGCGCCATCGCGTCGGCCTGCGACATGAGCGCCGCCAAGTCCTGCCTTTCCAGCCGCCCTGCCAGATGGACGCTTCCGCATCCGATTCGCTCGATGTCGCTCTGCTTGGGGCCCGCGCCCGCGATGATAAGATGCACGGCACGCCCGCCCGCATCCGGGTGCTCGGCGATCGCCGCTGTGGCCTGGGCAAGCTCAACCACGCCTTTTTCGGGAACGAGGCGCCCCGCGAAGGCAACCGTGAGGGCATCTGCGGGAATGCCCAGCTCGGCGCGGAAGTCTCGCGCGCTCGCCTGGGCCGTGTACGCATCGGCGTCGATCGAGTTGGGAAGCTCGCCCGCCGACTCGATCCCGAAATGCCCGAGCCATGCGCTCGCCTTCCTCGACACGGCGTACGCGACGAATGGGTAGCGCAGATCGCGCTTCGTGAGCGCATGCTCGACCGCCTGCACCGCCGGGTCGATAAGGGCGCTACCCATCGTAAGGTGCGCCGACCCGTGCTCGATGAGCAGCGGCACCACGCCGGTGCGCGCCGCGAAGTCGAGCGCACGCTCGGTCAGGGTGTAGAAGCGCGTGTTCGCGATCACGTAATCGAAGTGCTCGTCTTCAAGATGCTTCCACAACCGCTTCGCTTCCTCGTCATTCTTCACGAAGGGAAACCGACCCCCCAAAAGCGGCTTGCACGGGAAGCGGACGACGTTCACGCCGTCCTCGCGCTCGCGCGCGGCGAGGTCGTGGGTATTGCAAGTTGCAACCGTTACCTCGGCTCCCATCTCGTATAATGCGCGCGCAAGGCTTTCGGTGTAGGTTTCCACGCCTCCCATGCTCGGCCGGTAAAGCGCCGAGAACAAACAGATGCGCAAGCTTTGCGCCGTGCGATTTTCAGCGGGGGTCGCCACAATTTCCTCCTGAAGGTCCTCTCTTCGTTCGCCCTTATTATAGGTTGAGTCCGTGAACGATATCGAAAAGAGGTAAAATAAAGAATCGTGTGTCAAATTTCACGCAGCTCACCGCGCTCGCTCGAGGGGCTGCACGGTATCAGGTTGGAAGGTTATGAACAAACGAGTGCTCGCCGTTATACCTGCGTATAACGAAGAGGAGAACATCGTATCGACGATCGAGGATCTGCGGAAGAACGCGCCCGACATCGATTACGTCATTGTGAACGACGGCTCGAAGGATGGAACCGCCGCCATCTGCCGCGAGCGAGGCTATCATCTGATCTCGCTGCCGGTGAACCTCGGTCTTGCCGGGGCGTTCCAGACAGGCATGAAGTACGCGTACGCGCACGGCTACGATTACGCTATCCAGTTCGACGCCGACGGTCAGCATTCCGCAGCCTACATCGACGACATGGTCGAGGTCGCGGAGGAAACTGGCGCGAACGTGGTCGTGGGATCGCGCTTCGCCGACTGCAAGAAGCCCTTCTCCGCGCGCATGGCGGGCTCGGCGCTCATCACGGCGATGATCTTCGTGACCACGCGCAAGCGCATCCAAGATCCCACGTCGGGTATGCGCCTGTTCGACTCGAAGATGATCCCGCTGTTCGCCAACGAGCTCGACTTCGGCCCCGAGCCCGACACCATCTCGCTTCTCATGCGCCATGGCTACAAGGTGGAGGAGATGCAGGTGGAGATGCGCGAGCGCACCGCCGGCGAGAGCTACCTCAACTTCACGAAATCGGTGTCCTACATGCTGCGCATCAGCCTGTCCATTCTCATCGTGCAATGGTTCAGGAGGAGAAAGTAAATGACCCTCTTATTCAGAATCACGCTCATCGTCTGTGCGCTGCTCGTCTTCATCTACGTCCTGCGCAAGATCCGCCACTCCGAGCTGAAGATCGCCGACAGCACGTTCTGGTTCATCTTCGCGCTCGTCATCCTGCTTTTGGCGGTGTTCCCACACATCGCGTTCTTCTTCTCGAACATCTTCGGCATCGAATCGCCGTCGAACTGCGTGTTCCTCGCCATCATCGCCATCCTGCTCGTGCGCGAGTTCTTCACCACCGTCGAGCTCTCGCAGCTGCGCAACAAGGTCGCGGCGCTCGCGCAGGCCGAGGCGCTTGCCGAGCTGGACGCTATAGAGAACACGGATACGGAAGCGGGCGAGGCTGCGAACAAGCCTGTGGACGCGAACGTAGGCGCAGGTGAGGACTAACATGGAGCGCCTCTCCGTCGACGACATGAAGGCGATCGAGCTCGACATCATGGACGAGATCGACCGCGTGTGCGCCGCGCATGGCGTGGAATACTTCTTAGGCTACGGCACGCTTCTCGGCGCTGTGCGCCACGGGGGCTTCATCCCGTGGGACGACGACATGGACATCGTCATGATGCGCGACCAGTACGAGCTGCTCATGGACCACTTCAACGAGTGGCGCACCTCCGAGCGCTTCAAGCTCGTGTCCTATCGCGACAAATCGTCGATCTACCAGTTTGCGAAGATCGTCGACACGACCACGATCATCTACGAGAACTTCGTGGGGAAGAAGGCGGCCACGGGCGTGTGGGTGGACATCTTCCCCTTGGAAAACTTCGATCCGGCACGCGCGGGACTTCTCAAGAAGCACTCCCGTGTGGGGCTCTGGCGCAGCTTCGCCGTGGCCGACCCGACGGTGGGTTCGAGCGCCGTCGTCCGCCTGGCGAAGAAGATCGTGTGCCCGTTTGCGAAGCACGCCGATCTCTACAAGCTCGCGGCGAAGCTCGACGGCATCGCGCGCGAGGTGAACGAGGGCGCTTCCGATTGCGTCATCGATGTCGTTGGCGAGGGGAATCCGAACAAGACGTACCCAAAGAGCCTGTTCAAGCCTGTGCGCATGAAGTTCGAGGACCGCGAGTACACAGCTCCCGCCGGGGCTGAGGAGTTCCTTACCATCGAGTACGGCGACTGGCGCACGCCGCCCGCCGAGTCCGATCGCGCCGTGCACGTGATGGAAGCCTATCGCCTATGAGCGATGCGAAAACGCCTCGGGAAGCCGCTTCGCAGGCCAGCGATGCGCTCGAAGCCGACGCGGCGGTAGAAACCGAGGTGCCTGAGAAGCTTTCCGTGAAGGCGAACATGATCTGGAACTCCATCGGTTCTATGACCTACCTCGCCTGCCAGTGGTTCACCACCATTTTCGTGGTGCGCCTGTCGTCGGGCTACGACGATGCGGGCCTGCTCTCGCTCGCCATGTCGGTCGTGGGCATCTTCGGCACCTTCGCCAACTACAAGATGGGGACCTACCAGATCTCCGACATCCGCCGCGAGAACACGGTGGGCGAGTACATGGGATTCCGCTGCTTCACGCTTGCGGGCGCGTTCGTTGCCTGCATGATATATGCGGCCCTCACCTGCGCTCCCGAGGCGCTCATCACGGTGGCGCTCTTCTACGCCTTCAAGGGCGTGGGGCTCGTGATCGACATCCTCCACGGCGTCGACCAGATCAACCGCCGCATGGACTACATCGGCAAGTCGTTCATCCTGCAGGGCACCTCGACCCTCGTGGCGTTCGTGGTCATCTACTGGGCGACGCGCAACCTCGATGCGGCGATTATCGCTATGCTCGTCGCCGCGGCGGTCGTGCTCTTCGCCTTCGACCTGCCGCACTGCAAGCGATTCGAGCCCGTGCGCATCTCGCTTTCCCGCAAGAAGGCGCTCTTCTTCCTGAAGACCTCGCTTCCTGCCGTGGTCGCCTCGGTGGCGGCGAGCGCCATCTTCGCGATCCCCAAGCAGTACCTGGCGCTCACCGTGGGTTCGGCGGCGCTCGGTATCTACTCGTCGGTCGCCGCGCCCGCGCTCGTCATCCAGATGGGCGCGCAGTATCTCTACGGGCCGCTGCTCGACATCTTCCCGAAGCTGTTCTTCGAGGGGAACGCGCGCGGTTTCGTGGCGCTTTTGGGGAAGACGGTCGCGGGCATCGTGGGCGTCACGGTTGCCTGCGCGATCGTGCTCGAGTTCATTGGCGCCTGGGCGCTCGCGCTTTTGTTCGGCGAGAGCATCGTGCCCTACGTCTACCTGTTGCAGCCGATCATCGTCTCGACCGCCGCCACTGCGTTTCTGTGGTTCTTCGGCGACCTGCTCATTACGTTGCGCCATTTCTGGGCGAACTTCGCGGGCAACGTCGTCGCGTTTCTCGCCGTCATCCCGCTCACGTTTTTCTGCGTGGATAGGTGGGATATGAACGGCGTGAGCTTCGCGGGCGCGGGTGCGTGCCTCGCCGGTGTGGCAATCTTGCTGTTCTTTCTGGCGAGAGTCGTGAAGAAGGGGCCCGACCACATCATCGGGGCCGAGGGCGAAGCTATACGGGACGGCGCGGCCGATGCTAAGGAGGCTTGCTGATGCGTGTGCTGCAGGTGATCGGCGTGATGGATCGCGGCGGAGCCGAGACCATGGTGATGAACCTCTACCGCGCGATGGATCGCGATCGCATCCAGTTCGACTTTCTCGTGCACGAGCAGCGCGAAGGCGACTACGATGCCGAAATCGAGCGGCTCGGCGGGCGCTTTTTCCGCGTGCCGCGCTTCACGGGGTTGAATGCGGGTGCCTATCGGCGCAGCGTTCGCGCGCTTTTCGCCGAGCATCCGGAATGGCGCGTGGTGCATGGGCATATCGGCTCGTGCGCGCCTGTCTACCTTTCGGAGGCGAAGCGGGCGGGAGCTTTCACGATTGCGCACAGCCATGCGCAGAACTACGTGGGCGGCCTGGCGGGACTTGCTTTCAACGTGGCTGCGCATCCCGTGCGCCGTGTGGCTGACTATTTCATGGCATGCTCGCGTGAGGCGGGGCTCGACCGCTTCGGGGGCGCGATTGTGGAAGGCGAGCGCTTCGCCATCGTGCCGAATGGCATCGATATGACGCGCTATGCGTGCGACGAGGCTGCGCATGAGCAGGCGAAGGCTGAACTGGGGCTTTCCGGCCGCCCTGTCGTGTGCCATACGGGCCGTCTGATTCCCGTGAAGAACCACGAGTTCCTATTACAGGTGTTTTCTCAGGTAGCGCGCGAGCTCTCCGATGCAGCGCTTTTGTGCGCCGGACGCGGCGAGCTCGAAGAGTCCCTGAAGGCGCGCGCAGATGAGCTGGGGCTGGGCGATGCGGTGCGCTTCCTCGGCGTAGTGGACGACGTGCCGCGGCTTCTGCGGGCGGCGGACGCGTTCGTGTTCCCCTCGGTGAACGAGGGGCTTGCCCTCTCGGCGGTCGAGGCGCAGGCATCGGGGCTTCCGACCATCGTCTCGACGGGCGTGCCCGAGCTCGCGGTGGTGAGCGACCGCACGAGCCGCATGCCGCTTTCCGCAGGCGCCGAGGCATGGGCTGGCGAATGCGTGCGGATGCTTCATGCTGCGGCGGACTCTGCGCGCAGCGACGCGTGCGAGCAGGTTCGCGCGCACGGGTTCGACATCGCCGACACCTCGGCACGCCTTGCGGCGTTTTATGAGGCAGCGGCGGCGGGTCAGCGCACGCAATGGTAGGTTGCAAGGATTATTCGGGCAGATAGATGAGGAAATGCAATGCAATACGATGATAGGGACCTAAGGAAACTCCAGCTGCTCGAGCTGCGCATCTTGAAGGAAATCGATCGCGTTTGCCGCGAGCTGGGCATCACGTACTTCCTCGATTCGGGATCGGTGCTCGGGGCGCTGCGCCATGGGGGTTTCATCCCGTGGGACGACGACATCGATTTGGGAATGCCGCGCGCGGACTACGACCGCTTCGTCGCCGAGGCGCCGGCGCTTTTGGGCGAGGAATACGTCGTGTCGACTCCCGAGACGAACCCGCATCAGGCGGCGCTGTTCGGCAAGGTGTGGCTTCGCGGTACGCGCTTCGCGACGGAGGAGACCATCGAAGCAGGCTTTGACCAGGGAATCTTTGTCGACCTTCTGCCCTATGACGCCCTCTCGTCCGACCCGGCGACGGCGGCAAAGCAGCGTCGCGACTGCCGTTTCTGGCAAAGCGTGTCGTATCTTTCCCATGCGAAGAGCATCGTCGTGCCTCACAAGGGAGCGCTCGGCGCGATCGAGCGTGCGGCTTGCGGCGCAGCACACCTCGCAGCTCGCGGCCTCTATTCCCCCGAAAAGATCGCGTCACGCTTCAACAAAGCTGCCACCTGCGGAAACGACCCTTCAATTGCCTCGGACGACCTCGTGGTCATGGCGTATGCGACCTATGAGCCCTACGTGCGCTCGATGATGCTGCCGACCTCGACCGTCACCTTCGAAGGGTGCGAGTTCCCCGCGCCCGCCGACCCCGAGGCCTTCCTGCGCCAGCTCTACGGCGAGTGGCGAAAGCTTCCCCCGGTGGAGGCGCGACGCAATCATGCGCCTGTCGAGCTCGATTTCGGGCCGTACGCCTAAGCTTTTGACCTGCATTTGTTCAATTTCTGATTAAAACTTTACAAAACTGAACACCTTCCGCTAGAATACTCCTCGTTTCATTTACTGGGGAGTATGCAATGACATTGACGAAAAGCACGTTCAAGGTGCTCAACGCGCTGCGCGACGAAGCCGTCCACACGCAGCGCCATATCGCGACGGCAACCGGCCTGTCGCTTGGAACGGTGAACACGGCGTATCGCTCGCTCGTCGACGCGGGCTTGGCGGACAACTTCTCAGTGACGCCCGCCGGCTTCGAGGCGCTTTCGCCCTACAAGGTCGACAACGCGATCATCATGGCGGCGGGGCTGTCTTCTCGCTTCGCCCCGCTTTCCTACGAGAAGCCCAAAGGCGTGCTCACCGTGCGCGGCGAGGTGCTCATCGAGCGTCAGATCCGCCAGCTTCAGGAGGCGGGCATCACCGACATCACCGTCGTCGTGGGGTATATGAAGGAAGCCTTCTTCTACCTCGAGGACAAGTTCGGTGTGACCATCCGCGTCAATGCGGAATACTCCGTGCGCAACAACAATTCCACCCTCATGCTCGTGCGCGAGAAGCTGGGGAACACCTACGTCTGCTCGTCGGACGACTATTTCACCGAAAACGTCTTCGAGCCGTACGTGTTCGAGGCCTATTACCCGGGCGTGTTCTTCGCGGGCGAGACGAACGAGTATCTGCTCGACACCGCGCGCGACGGGCGCATCACGGGCGTGACCATCGGCGGCCGCGACAAGTACGGCATGCTCGGGCACGTGTATTTCGACCGCGCGTTCTCGGAAACCTTCGTGAGAATCCTCGTCGACGAGTACGATCGGCCCGAAACCGCGGGGAAGCTCTGGGAGGACATCTATCGCGCGCACCTCGACGAGCTGCGCATGGTCATGCGGCCTTACGAGCCGGGCGTGATCTACGAGTTCGACTCCATTGCCGACCTGAAGGAGTTTGACCACGACTTCATCGAGAACGTCGACTCCGCGATTCTCGACAACATCTGCCGCGTGCTCGAATGCTCGCGCGGCGACGTCGAGGGCATCGTGCCCATCAAGGAAGGGCTCACGAACCTGTCGTTTCGCTTCGCGGTGCGCGGCAAGTCGTACGTCTATCGCCACCCAGGCGTGGGCACCGATGAGATCATCAATCGTGCAAGCGAGGCGTTTTCGCAGGTCATCGCAAAGAAGCTTGGCATTGACGACACCTTCATCCACGAGGACCCCGCCGAAGGTTGGAAGATTTCGCGCTTCATCGACGGATGCGTTCCCTTCGACTACCACAACGAGGACCACGTGCGCCATGCGATGGAGCTGGGTCGCCGCCTGCATAACAGCGGCGCGAAAAGCGAGTGGTCCTTCGACGCGTACCGCGACGCGGTTGCGATCGTGGAGCTTCTCGGCAGGAAGAGCTATCCGTCGTTTCCCGATCGCGAGGAGCTCGGGCGCAACGCCGGGGTGCTCGATGCGTTCGTGCGTGCGGACCGCGTCGAGCCGTGCTTGTGCCACAACGACTTCTACAGCCCGAACTTCCTCGTGCGCGGCGAGGAGATGTATCTCATCGATTGGGAGTATTCGGCAATGTCGGATTATGCTTCCGACCTGGGAACGTTCATTTGCTGCTCCGATTACTCGGTCGACGAGGCGCGCCATGTGATCGAGCTTTACTTCGGGCGGACCCCGACCGATGCCGAGATGCGCCACTGCCTGGCGTATGTCGCGCTCGCGGCGTACTACTGGTTCGTCTGGGCGCTCTACAAGGAATCGACGGGCGATCCGGTGGGCGAGTGGCTCTACCTGTGGTATCGCACGGCGAAGGCATATTCGGCGTTGGCGCTTAAGCTGTACGGCGCGACGCCGGGGCAGGTCGCCTAAGGAGCGCCTGCATCGCTTAGTTTTGCCCGCTCGAAGGGCGGGTTTTGATCGGTTGAAAGGAAGTGGATGGAACTCATCGGGACCATCGTGGTCTACATCATCATGGCGTGCGCGATCGCCGGGTGCCTGGCGAGCGTTATCAAGCCCGAAAGCGAGCTTGGGCAGCAGTTCGTTGCCGGCATCGACTCGATCGGCCCGATCTTCTTGCCGACCGCGGGCATTATGGCGTCGGCACCGTATCTTACCGCGTTCGTAAGCTCGGTCTTCGGGTCGGCGTATTCCGCTGTTGGCGCCGACCCTGCGATGGCTGCGACCACGTTCATCGCCGTCGATATGGGCGGCTATCAGCTCGCCGACGCGCTCGCCGAGACGCGCGAAAGCTGGATCATGGCCATGATCACGGGGTACATGGCGGGCGCGACCATCGTGTTCTCCATTCCCGTGGCGCTGAAGATGCTCGAGAAACGCGACCGCAAGTATCTGGCGCTCGGCGTGATGAGCGGCCTTCTCGCTATTCCCATCGGCGTGTTCGTGGCTTCGGCAATCATCGCGGTGTCGCACCCAATAGTGCGCGAGGTTATCTCCACCAATGCCGACGCCACCTATCAGCTGGCGCTCTCGTGGGGGCAGATCGGCATGAACCTTATCCCGCTCATCATCGTCTGCGTGGCGCTTGCGGCGGGCCTCAAGTTCAAGCCCGACGCCATGATCAAGGGATTCATCGTGTTCGGCCGTGTGATGGAAAGCGCGCTCAAGATCGTGTTCGTGCTCGTGGTTGTTGAATACTTCACGGGTGTATGGTCGACGCTGTTCGGAAGTTTCGGGTTCGATCCGATCATCGCCGACGAAGAGGACATCTTCCGCGCCCTCGAGGTGTCGGGCGCCATCGGCATGATGCTCTGCGGCGCCTTCCCGATGGTGTATCTCATCAGGCGCTACCTGGCAAAGCCGCTCGCCAAGATCGGCGGCGCGGTGGGGCTGTCCTCCGACGCGACGGCGGGCTTGCTTGCGGGTTCGGCCAACGTGCTCGCGCTCTTCTCGATGGTGAAGGACCTGCGTGCGAAGGACAAGGTCATCTGCATGGCGTTTGCCGTGTGCTGCGCATTTTTGTTCGGCGATCACTTGTCGTTTACGGCGAACTTCCAGCCGAACCTGATCGTGGTGGTGCTTGTGGGCAAGTTGGCCGCCGGTATATGCGCGATCGTGTTCGCGAACCTGCTTGCCGTGAAGAAGGCCGAGCAGCTCGAGCGCGAAGCGGGCGAGGACGTGCTCTACGACGCGGAGCGAGCGGTTGAGAGTGCCGAGTAACGCCAGGTGCGCGTCGGGCGCATCGGGCGATCTGGACGGGCCCGACGTGCGTCGGTGAAAGATGGTAAGTAAGTAACCTACTGAGTCTGGGGAGAACAAGTGGGTATGGAACAAGAACAGGGCGCACTGCCCGCATGCGCATACGCGCACATCTCATCGGTGTTGGAAGTCTCGCGCGACGAGATTACCGACATCTGGCCCCTCAAGCAGGGACTGACAAACGAGTCGTGGCATTTCACCACGCCAGAGGGCGAATACGTGTATCGACAGCCGGGCGTGGGGACTGAAGACCTGGTCGACCGCAAGGCCGAGGCCGAGGCGCTGAAGCTCGCGCGCTCGATTGGGCTCGACGGCACCTTCATCCACGAAGACGTCGAGCAGGGCTGGAAGCTTTCCCGCTTTCTCGTGGACTGCCGCGAGCTCGATGCGCACGACGCCGAGCAGGTCGCTTGCGCGATGCGCATGGCGCGCACGCTTCACGAAAGCGGCGCGCACCTTGCCCGCACGTTCGACTTCTACGAAGAGGGAAAGCGCTATGAGGCGCTTTTGCGCGAGCTGGGGCCGATTGAGGTGCCCGGCTATGACGAGCTCGCCGCAAAGGCGGATCGTGTCGCCGCCTTCGCGCACGCCGACGGGGCGCCCGTGTGCATCACGCACAACGACTTCTTCAACCTGAATATTCTCATTGACCGATCCGACCGCATGCACCTTATCGACTGGGAGTATGCCGGCATGTCCGATTACGCGCACGATTTCGGCACCTTCACCGTGTGCTGCGAGCTTTCCGAATCCGAGGCCGATGCGGCGCTTGCGGCTTACTTCGGACGCATTCCCACGTTTGCCGAGCGCTGCCACAACTTCGCCTTCGTGGCGCTCGCCGGTTGGTGCTGGTATCTGTGGGCGCTCTACAAGGAGGCCGTCGGCGGGAGCGCGGGCGAGTGGAAAGAAATCTATCACAGCTATGCGCTGCGCTATTTCGACCGTGTGATCTCGGGTTATGAAGGAATCGCTCAAAAAGAGGAGAGGGGAATCGCATGAGGTTCGGTATTGCAAGCGGCTTTCTGTGGGGTTTGGACACCGTCATCTTGGGAATAGCCCTCACGATGGGGGCGTTCATCGGCACGCCAGAGGCCATCGCCTTTGCGGCGATCGCGAGCGCATTCATGCACGATGCGGCATGTGCCATCTGGCTGTTCCTCTACATGGGCGTGCGCCGGCGCCTTGGCGACACGCTTCGGGCCCTAAAGACCCGCAGCGGCAAGGTGGTCATGCTCGGCGCGCTTTTGGGTGGACCTTTGGGCATGACGGGCTACCTGGTTGCCATCAACAACATCGGCGCAGGCTATACCGCGATTATCTCCGCGTTTTACCCTGCGTTCGGCACGTTCATGGCGTTTGTCCTGTTGAAAGAGCGCATGAGGCCGCGCCAGCTCGTTGCGCTCGCCTGCGCGCTCGCGGGCGTCATGGTGATGGGGTACGCCACTTCGGGTGATTCGTCGGTCGGAAATGCGGCGCTTGGCTTGGTCGGCGCGGTCGTGTGCGTTGTCGGTTGGGGCAGCGAGGCGGTGCTGTGCGCTTGGGGCATGCGCGATGATGCGGTCGACAACGAGACGGCGCTGCAGATTCGCGAGACGACGTCTGCCATCGTGTATGCCGTGGTGGTGCTGCCGGCGTTCGGCGCGTGGGCGTTCACGGCGAGCGCGCTGCCGTCGATTTCCACTGCCGTTGTGGTGCTTTCTGGCCTCGCGGGCGCGGCATCATATTTGTTCTACTACAAGGGTATCGCAACGATCGGCGCGGCGCGCTGCATGGCGCTCAACATCACGTACTCCGCTTGGGCCGTCGTGTTCGGACTCGTGCTTCTGGGGAGCGTGCCGACTGTCGTGCAGATCGTGTGCTGCCTGGTCATCATGGTGGGCACGGTGCTCGCAGCATGCGACTGGGACGAGCTTTTCGGTCGCAAGAAGACCCCTCTGCCCGAGGACGCGTCGTAAGCGACGGGCGAGGTTGCGCGGCTCGGGGCGCGTGCTGTCTTCGGGAGCGCGAGGCTGCGTGGTCCGGGGCGCGTGCTGTCTTCGGGAGCGCGGTTGCACAGCTCGGGGCCTTCGGCCCCCCGACTCTTTGGCCCCGACCCTCCGGTCCGCCATCAACCAACCTGCCCAACCCGCCCAACCCGCCCGGCCCCGGGTCCGCCACCAACCGACCCGCTTCCATCTTCTCCGATGTCCCTCTTTCGTGGACAAAAATCGCCGATATGTGAGTCTTCCTACTCCAAAGAGAAGACGCGTTCAGAAGGTGAGAAGTTGTGACCTGGCCTTTTGCGAAAACGCTGCGACCCTCTTGATCGGTCAGCTCAAAAGCGGCTCACATATCGACGATTTTTGTCCATGAGAGGGTGGTCTTTCGCGAGGAGGGGTAGCGTTCGCGTGCTTGAGCCCTATCAAAAAGGCGAAACAGCCCCCACCCAGCTTTCCTTCTGCTCCTTCAGCCCGATCCTTCGTCCGCGCTCTAGTGCCCGCCTGTTCATATGTCCCAGCGCCTGTTCCGTATCCTCGCGTTTTCGGCTTGCCCCCAGCGCACGATTCTCGCCTCTGCTTCTTCGTGCGCACCTCAGCGCTCGCTCCGAGCCCTCGCGTTCTCGGCTCGTCCCGGCTCCGTCTGGCATATGGCTCCTTCGGCTCGCCCCAATACCCGACCTTCTGCCGTGTCCCAGCCCCGTTTCGCACTCTCGCAATTTCGGCTCCCTCGAGCCAGCTTTCTTTCCCGCTCCTTCGACTCCCTCGCGCCCGTTTTCTCGGCCCGCCCTTCCATATACCCCGGGCCTGTGTTCCGCGCCCGTTCCTTAGGCGCCTCCTGTATGCCCCCTGTAGCGTCCGCCATGCAGTTCCCCGTACTCTCTTCTTTTCTCGGCGTATTTTCTACATGACATCCACTGTTTCCTGGCAATTATCTGGCAGATCCTCGAGGGAAATTCGGCGGGCATTGCCATATTCCTAACTGAAATCTGACAGAATATAACACCAGGTAATGAGTAAGAAAATAGTACTGGAAATCACGCTGTGCGGCTGCTATGGTTCTGCCTATGACGATTTTCTTCGATGGCATATCGGCACTGGATTGCTACCGCGTGATGAACTTATCGCGGGCGTCTGTCGGTGCGCCGAAGCGTTACGCTCGAGAGTTTGCGGCAAGCTCGCCAGATGAGGCAAGCTTGAAAGCTGCTCGGAAATCGTTTCCAAGTCTCGCTTCGCCTCGCCTTCTCGTAAGCGAACCGTCGAAGCGTTGTCGAATTCGAGATGTTAAGTGTCGCGTCCTTGGGTCGCCTATTCCAAACGGAGCTTTTGTCTCCTTGGGTCGTGACTTGTATGCGTGTTCGCCGTCGTTTGCATTTGTCCGCTCAGCGGTTGAGCTCGACTTCGCTGAGCTGGTCCTGCTGGGCTACGAGATGACGGGCAGCTATCGTTTGAATTCGAACTCTGAACAGGGATTCTTCTCGTCGCCGCCGCTCGTGACCCACTCGGCACTGCTCTCGATTTCCTCCCAAGGCTACCTGTTTGGTGCGAATAAGGCGAGAAACGCTTTGCGGTTTGTTTCTTCGGGATCCGCCTCGCCGATGGAAACAGTTCTCGCTACGTTGCTTTCAATGCCGAAGGCGAAGGGCGGATACGGATTGCCGTTGCCTCAGCTTAATGCAACGATCGAAGTTCCAAAGGGGGATTGGAGGGTTGCGTACGGAAGGCAATTCCGGTGCGATTTGCTATGGTCGGAGGCGAATCTTTGCGTCGAGTACGATAGCGACATGTTTCACACTGGTTCGCAGAAGATCGCGCACGATGCGAGACGGCGAAACGCGCTCGCGTCTCTTGGCTTCACGGTTATCACGGCTACAAAGAGCCAGGTGGCAAGCATTCCTGGATTGGATCAACTTGCATCTCAGGTGGCGAAGGGAATTGGCGTGCGATTGCGCATGGAGCGGGTAAATCGTCAGGCCCAGCGGGCGCTTCTCGACTGCGCGGTGGGCGGCTCGCGATCGCCTCGGCGAGCGTCGCTAATTTCGCAATAGGCAGTTTCATCCTCGGCTGCTATTGCGTGTTTCGAAAGGATGCCTCTGGACTTCGTCCGTCATGGAACAAGACCGTTTCCGCAAAGCGTCGGTTAATGCCAATCGGGTCGCCTTCTTTCTTTCTGGTCGCCTTCTTTCTCTCTTGGAATCGCTCCGTCGTGGACAAAAAAGGTCGATATGTGAGGACTGCCAGAAGACTGGCTTCCTTTCAGAAAAATTGACCTGGGGAAATGTTGACAGAAGTGCGAGCGAGCGGTTACTTTCGGGATCGAGGACTCACATATCGGTATTTTTTGTCCCTCGCACCTCGTTTTACGAGAAGAAAGGCGAGAGGAAGGGTGGTCGGCAGTTCCGGCTATGGTCCTTGATAAGCCACGAGCCGGGACGCGCCTTCTTTTTCTGGCGGGCAACGATTTCGCTGATGGCCCTTGACGCATCACAAATCGGAAAGCCGCATGCCTTGCTTCTCGAGAAAAAAGGCAGTGGGGAAAAGGGCGGGTTGGGGGGCGACGCTTCCCCTACACGGGGTATTGCTCCAGGTAGTCGGCGTGATTCTCCTCGAGATATCGATCGAGCAATCTCACGGCGTGCCGCACGCGTGGTTTCTGGCGAATGTGCTTGGGGTAAAGAAACCCCACGTAGCTCATCGATTCCGGGGTCGAGAGGGGCACGAAGGCAAGGCCGTCGGTCGGCATAGCGGCATCTTCGAGCGCAAGGTGATAGCTGAACGAGTCCAGGAAAGCCACGGCGTCACCGCGCGAATGGACGAAGCGGATGAGCATGCGCGGGCTTGCGACGCTCATTCTCACCTTCTGCAGCGGATAATCGCGAAACAGCCATTCAATCTGCTGCGCCGCTTCTCGCGAGGCGTCTGTCGCGCAGGGTGCGCCCGCCACCTCGCGCCGACGAAGGGACTCTCTTCGGGCATACGATGACGCCGCATGGCAGACGACGCCCAATTGCGTGCGAAGGACGGGGTCGAACGCAAGCTCCGTGCTCGCGATGAGATCGAGCGCGCTGTTGGAGTGAAGGTCGACAAACCCGAGGTCGGTGCCGTCCGAGAGGCATGTGCGCGAGACGATTTTCTCGAAAGGCTCCTCGATATACGAGCACTGCGCGAGTAGGTCGACGTACGCCTGCGTCGCCGAGGCTATTTGCGCCGAGTAATGCGTGACGTGGATATTGAAGGGATCCTCTTCTCGTTTATGCTCCTCGTCGGGATTGTAGAGCGCATCGAGGAATTCCCCGTAGTCTGCAGTTACCTTCTGCGCAAACGCGAGAAAGCTCTTTCCCGTTGGCGTTAGCGTGACGCCTTTGCGGCTTCGTTCGAGCAGCTTTGTCGATAGCTCGCGCTCAAGCGAGGTAATCGCCTTGTTCAACCCCTGCTGAGACACGGCGAGTCGCTTTGCGGCGCCGTAGAAGGATTCCGCCCGGGCGACCTCTTCGAAGTAGCGGATTGTTTCGATGTTCATGCGTGCTCGCTCTCGTATACAACTAATCGTTGTCTAGAAAGCAATTATAGGCTTCTTTCGGTTGCTGTAATTCCTTTTCATAATGAACCCAGGGTGAATGAGCGCCGTCCATTCCGCCTGCCGCAAGCTGGGTACATCTTGTGTCGAGCATTTGGGATGGGGCGTCGCCAAGAGGGAGAAAACGAGAGGAGCCTAATCATGACGCAAGGGGAGTCGTTCGTCTACACCTGTTGTCCTGGGTGGGGCGATCATGAATTCTGTGCGATCAAGACAATCGTCAAAGACGGCAAGATCGTGCGCACCGAAAAGCCGAGCTACACCGGCGCGGAGGCGAACGAGGGCTATATCTGCCAGAAGGGCATTATGTCGTGCCGCCAGCCGTACAATCCGAAGCGTCTGCTGCATCCGCTGAAGCGCGCGGGCGAACGCGGCGAGGGTAAGTGGGAGGAAATCAGCTGGGACCAGGCGCTCGACGAAATCGCCGCGAAGCTTCTGCAATTGCGCGACGATTACGGCCCCGAGTCGCTTGCCATGTGGGATGTGGTGGCGTCGGTGCCGCCTTCGCAGGGGCTGGCCGCTGTGTTGAGCTCGCGGTTCATGGGGCTTTGGGGCGCGACCGACCCCATTCAGGGGTACGGCCTCGACAACGGGCCGTTCTACGCAGCGTTCTTCGACATGGGCGACTTCTACAAGTACATGACGACCGATCCCGCGAACTTCGATGCGTCGGATTACATCATCGTATGGGGCGCCAACCCCATCGAAAACCAACAGCGTATCGCAAAGCACCTGGTGGAGGCGCGTTCGAACGGTGCGAAGATCGTCGACATCGGGCTTCTGTTCGACGGCACGGCGGGCTTTGCCGACGAGTTTATCCCTGTGAAGCCAGGCTCCGATCCGGCGCTTTCCCTTACCATGGCGAACCTCATCATTCAGGAGAAGCGCTACAACGAGAACTTCCTGCTGTCCTACACGGTGGCGCCGTTCCTCGTGCGCGACGATACGGGCGAATTCCTCCGCGATGCAGAAGGAAACTACCTGGTATGGGACGCCGATGCTCAGGCAGCGGCATCCATGACCCCAGGTGAGCAGGCATCTCCTGTGGCGCACATGGAGCTCGACGGCGCCCATGAGGTCGACGGCGTGGCGTGCAAGACGGCATTTGCGTGCCTGCGCGAGCACGTGTCAACCTACACGCCCGAATGGCAGGAGGGTGTCACGGGCGTCGCCCCCGAAGTGGTCAGGCGCCTTACTGATGAGTACGTTGCAGCTCCGAATGCCTACATCTTCGGCGCGCTGGGGCTCCGCTACCAGAACCAGGGCGAAAGCTACCGTTCGTTCTACCTGCTCGGTATGTTGACGGGCAACTTGGGTCGCCCCGGCGCCGGCGTCACGAGCGAGATGCTGCCGGCCGGCTTCCCGATGATCTTCAACGACCCGCCCATTACGATGCCACTTGGCCGCGAGGGCTACAAGGCGAAGATGCTGCGCCAAAACGAGTTCATCAACCAGGTGAAAAGCCAAGAGCCCTACCCGATCAAAGCATTTTGGGTGATCGCGGGCAATCCGGTGCACAACTGCCCGAACCGCGGTCTGTGGATCGACGAGATCTTCCCGCAGATGGAGCTCATCGTCGACGTGGACATCTGGATGACCGACACGGGCCAGTATGCCGACTACGTGCTGCCCGACTGCATGCCGTTCGAGCGCTATGAGCTGGTGGCGTCGGCGGCGTACAACCACATCGTCTTGCAGGAGCCGGCAATCGAGCCGCAGGGCGAGGCGCGCGACCCCACGTTCCTCTACAGCGAGCTCGCGAAGCGCGTGGGCTTAGGCGAGTACTTCGACAAGACGGCGGAGGAATGGATCGAGGTGCGCATCCAGTCGAAGTGGCCGATGATCGCGGGCATCCAGCCGCCGCTCACCTACGAGCGCCTGAAGAAGGAGAAGCTTGTGCGCGCGGCAACGCCCCCGGTGAACTGGGACCCGTTCATGGGCCTGCAGTTCAACACGCCTTCCAAGCGCCTTGAATTCTACTGCGAGCGACTGCTTCCTGTTGGGGCGCAGATGGCGGCGTATCGCGAGCCGCTTGAGGCTCCCACGCCGATGAGCTTGGGGAACGGGACGGCGAAGGGGAGGTATCACTTCTTCAGCGGCCGCCAGCGCTTCTTCATGCAGTCGATGTTCACCGACGACCCGGTCATGGCCGACCTGTCGGGCGGGTATCCGACGGGCCGCATGAACCCGGCGGACGCGCAGGCGGAAGGCATCAAGGACGGCGACAAGGTGGAAATCTACAACGAGCGCGGGCACGTGACCATCGAGATGAAGCTCGACCAGCAGATTCCCCCGGGAACCGTGCAGTGCTGGTTCGGTTGGCGCCACGACGCGTTCGAGGACGGCATGTACTCCGAGCTCATCCCGGCGCTCGGCAGCGACTACACGCTCAACGACGTGTCCAAGCATTGGGACAGCTGCGTGCGAGCGATCGGCGGTTTCCAGCCTGGGTTCGGCACTGGCGGCATCGGCGGCATGGCGGGTGCCTGGGACACGATTTGGGATTGCGCATGCGACGTGCGCAAGGTCGAGGAATAGGGGAGCGACATGGATGAGAAGACGATTCTGGTGAACCTGCAGCGATGCACGGGATGCTGGACCTGCTCCCTTGCCTGTAAGGTGGGAAACGGCCTTTCGGATGAGAAATTCTGGCTGACGGTGCGCACGGAAGGCAGCGGCGAGGGCATCGACCGGCCCGCGGGGGTGTGGCCTGACCTGCACATGAGCTGGATTCCCATCTGGTCGAAGAGCTGCGTGCGCTGCGGCGGGCGGCTGGCGGAGGGCGAGCTTCCCTACTGCGTGAACGCATGCCCGAACGGGGCGCTTTCCATCGGCGATGCCGCGGCAGGGGAATGCGAGGAATTGCGGCAGCGGGGTTTCCGCATCTTCAAGCTTCCCGCCTGGGAAAACGCCGCCGATAACGTGGTGTACGCCTCGAAGGGGTAGCGAGGGTTAGGCCGAGGCCCAAAACCTGAGGCTGGGGGCTCCCCGAACGGCCAGGCATTGCCGTCTGGGGAGCCCTATCCAGGACTACCGTGCATCTTCCTTTCGGAATCCGCCCGCTTTCGCGAGTTCGAGGGCGGGCGTTTCCGTCTGTGCTGCTATACTTTCGAACCATGGACACACTATCGAACACACACCACGCGCCTGCCCGCAAGCAGCGCATCGCCGTCGTCACCATGGGCGTGAAGCTCGGCGACGAAACGCGCGGTTACACGCGCTTTCGCTTCCTGTCGGAGCTGCTCGTGCGCGAGGGCTTCGACGTGACGCTGTTCACCTCGTCGTTCCAGCATTGGGAGAAGGCCCAGCGCGACATCGAGAAGGCGTGCTATCGCGACCTCCCGTACCGCGTCGTCTTCATCCCCGAGCCCGGCTACAAGAAGAACCTCGACCTCGCGCGCATCATGAGCCATCGTAAGGCTGCGAAGAATCTGCGCCGCATGTTCGCGGAGCGCTTCGCCGCCGATGCCCGCGCGTTCGACCTCATCTACGCCGAGATTCCGCCCAACGACGTCGCCCGCGTGTGCGCGGAGACGGCGCACGAGCACGGCATTCCCTTCGTTGCCGACGTGAACGATCTGTGGCCCGAGGCCATGCGCATGATCGTGAACGTGCCGGTCGTGAGCGACATCGCCTTCCGACCGTTCGCGCGCGACGCGCATCGCGTCTACGAGCTGCTCTCGGGCGCGGTGGGAACCTCCGACGAGTACGCCGCGCGCCCCGCCGCCGATCGCGAGGAGCCTTACGAGCGTGTGACGGTGTACGTGGGGAACAACCTCGCCGCGTTTGACGAGGGCGTGCGCGAGAACGCGGACACGGTTGTGAAGCCGGCGGGCGAGTTCTGGGTGACCTATGCGGGCACGCTCGGCGCAAGCTACGATCTTTCGACCCTCGTTCAAGCTGCAAAGCTCGCGGAGCCGCAGGTAAGCGGCTTGCGCGTGAAGATTCTGGGCGATGGCCCCGACCGCGATAAGCTCACCGAGCTCGCGAGCTCGATTGGCGCGCCCGTCGATTTCCTCGGTTACACCCCCTACGAGCGCATGGCAGCCTGGCTCGCCGCGTCTGACATCACGGTCAACTCGCTTGTGCATGGCGCTGCCCAGAGCATCGTCACGAAAATCGGCGATTACCTGGCCGCGGGCATTCCCATGATCAACACGGGGGAGAGCCCCGAATTTTGCGCGAAGGTGGAGGCGGACGGCTTCGGCGTGAACGTCGCCCCAGGAAACGCGAGCGAGCTCACCCAGGCAATCGTGAAGCTCGCCGCGCACCCCTCGCCGCGCAAGATCATGGGGGCGAAGGCGCGCGATGTCGCATGCCGCCAGTTCGATCAGGCTCATTCTTACCAGGCGATAGTGGAATTGATACGCAATTTGCTCTAAGCGCACATCAAGCGGGCAGGTTCGTTGCACAATTAAGTGCTTGAAGTAACCTGGGCGCACGTGCGCTCAAACGGTTGGCCCATGACCGCGTGCAGCGAAGCGACGGCGTGCGCGAAGGGGCGACGAAAGGACGGCATGCTCGTGAACGTGAAGCGCAACATTCCTTTTTCCCCTCCCGATATTTCTCAAGCTGAAATCGACGAGGTGGCCGATGCGCTCCGAAGCGGCTGGATCACCACCGGTCCGAAGACCAAGCAGTTCGAGCGCGATTTGGCGGAATTCAGCCACACGACGCGCTTTGCCTGCTTCAACTCCGCGACGGCGGCGCTCGAATGCGCCCTGCGCGCGCTCGGCATCGGGCCAGGTGACGAGGTCGTCACGAGCGCTTACACCTACACTGCCTCGGCGAGCCCTATTGTGCACGTGGGTGCGACGCCCGTGCTCTGCGACGTGGCGCCTGGCTCTTTCGAGATCGACTACGACCAGGTGGCGGGCCTCGTCACCGAGAAGACTCGCGCCGTCATCCCCGTTGATGTGGCGGGCGTCATGTGCGACTACGATCGCCTGCGGGTAGCGCTTGAGAGCGTGAGCGGCAAGTGGCGCCCGCGCACGCCCCGCGAGGAGCTCTTCGATCGCGTGCCCATCGTCGCCGACGGCGCGCATTCGCTCGGTGCGATGCGCCATGGCCTCCATTCGGGACAGGCGGCCGACCTCACATCGTTTTCCTTCCATGCGGTGAAGAACCTCACCACGGCAGAGGGCGGCGCTCTCACCTGGCGCGATATCCCCGGGCTCGACTCGGAGGAGCTCTATCGCGACCTTATGCTGATGTCGCTTCACGGCCAGACGAAAGACGCGCTCGCGAAAACGCGCGTCGGCGCATGGGAATACGACGTGGCGTTCTGCGGCTGGAAATGCAACATGACCGACCTGCAGGCGGCACTCGGTTTGGCCCAGTTGCGCCGCTACCCGGGGCTTCTCGCGCGCCGTCGCGAGATCGTCGAGCGCTACGAGTGCGGGCTGGCCGATCTACCCTTTGCGCTGATCAAGCATTACGGGCACGACTTCGCGTCGTCGGGGCATCTTATGCTTGCGCGCATCGAGGGCGCCTCGCAGGAGTTCCGCAACGCGTTCATCAACGAGATGGGGGAGCAATGCGTCGCCTGCAACGTGCATTACAAGCCGTTGCCCCTGCTCACCGCCTATAAAGACCTCGGCTTCGACATCGCCGACTTCCCGAACGCGCTCGCGCAGTTCTCAAACGAGGTCACGCTGCCCCTGCACACGAAGCTCTCCGACGACGATGTGGACTACGTGATCGCGATGTGCCACGAGGTGTTCGCGAGGCTTTCCGCGAAGGGCGTGCGCTAGATGTACCTGCGCTTCGGAAAACGTGTCTGCGACATTGTCATCGGCTTGATTGCGCTGCCGTTTGTGCTGATTATCGTGGCGATTTGCGCACCGCTCATCTACCTTGAGGACAAGGGCCCCATCTTCTACAATGCGCCGCGCGTGGGCAAGGACGGCCGCGACTTCACGATGTACAAGCTGCGCTCGATGAAGGTGAACGCGCCTGACCTGGTGATGGAAGACGGGTCGACCTACAACGGCGCCGACGACCCGCGTATGACGCGCATTGGGGCCTTCATGCGCAAGGCCTCGATCGATGAGATGCCTCAGTTCTTGAACGTGCTCAAAGGCGACATGAGTGTTGTGGGCCCGCGCCCCGACCTGCGGCGAGAAACCGAGCTCTACGAGGGCGATGATGGGGAGAAACTGCTGGTCAAACCTGGCATCACGGGTTATGCCGCCGTCTACGGGCGCAACTCGCTGCCCTGGCGCGACCGCTTGAAGCTCGATGTGTACTACGTGCGCCATGTGTCCTTCGCGCTCGATGTGAAGGTGTTCTTCCGCACGTTCTACGTCATCTTCAAGCAGGACGGCGTCTACGTGGAGCCCGAAGACGGGGACGTGAAGGAAGCGAACGACTCGCCGGCTGAGAAAGCTGCCAGCTAGCCCCCGGCCAAGGTCGGCGCTCGCAGGGACTGGGTCAGGTCGCAGGTGTGACGTGCCTCCGTTCTCGAGTGCCCAAGCTGCCCCCGCGGCTTCTCCAAGCTACATTCCCAACCATCCTGAAAGGTACTCCTGATGATTCGCTCTATCGTGAAGATGCCCGTGCTGCTTTCGGCGCCGAGCGTCGACGCCACGCCGCTCGATGCTGCCGTGGGGCAAGACCTGCTTGACACGCTCGCGGCGCATGCTTACGAATGCGTGGGGCTTGCGGCGAACATGATCGGCGTGCGCAAGCGCATCATCGTGGCAGCGTGCGCGGGCGGCGCGGTGCTCATGTACAACCCGGAAATCATCGAGGCGTCGGGCGAGTATCAAACCGAGGAGAGCTGCCTGTCGCTTGAGGGCACACGCCCCTGCACGCGTTTCAAGCGCATCAAGGTCGCCTATCTCGACGCGTCGTTCGCACCGCAAGAGAAATCGTTTTCGGGTTTCGAGGCGCAAATCGTCCAACACGAGATCGACCACTGCAATGGGGTCGTGATCTAAGGGGGTCGTCCGAGGTTTCACTGGGTGAACTTGGGGAAGTCTGACAAGCCGCGCTGAAAGATAGTCGAACCCAGCCATACCTCGAAATACAAAGAAGCCGCCTCCCGAGGGAAGCGGCTTCTTTTCATTCTGGAGCTTGGTTGGCGGTGTCTCGCACGTCAAGTTCGCGGGGTTTGGCCAGCGTTGCGCGCTAGCGTCGGTTCTGCCGCGTGTTCCAGGGTTTCTCGCGACCCCATTTTCGCGTGGTCTACGACATCACGCAGCACGCCCCGTTCCCGTTCTTCTACCTGCGGCGCTTGTCGATCTTGCGCGCGGTCACATCGCCGATCGCCTGGAACACGATGACGAGCACAACGCACAAAAGCACGGCGAAGATCATGACATCGGTCTGGAAGCGCTGGTAGCCGTAGCGGATGGCGATATCGCCCAAGCCGCCGGCGCCCACGGTGCCTGCCATGGCGGAATACCCGAACAGCGTGACGAACGTGATGGCCGCGCCGCGCACGAGCGAGGGCAGCGTCTCTTTCAAATACACCTTCCACACGATTTGCCAGGTGGAGGCGCCGAAACTCTGAGCTGCCTCGACAAGCCCGCTGTCGGTCTCTTCAAGGCTCTGCTCGACCATGCGCGCGGCGAAGGGCGCGGCCGTCACCACGAGGGGCACGACGGCTCCCGGCACGCCGAGCGAGGTTCCTACGATAAAACGCGTGAACGGGATGAGCGCGACGAGCAGGATAATGAAAGGCACCGAACGGCCGATGTTGACGATCCATCCGACGATGGTCGAGACGACGCGGTTAGGGCGCAACCCGTTCGGGCTGGTCACCACCAAAAGGATGCCAAGGGGGATACCGATGACGTACGCCAAGATGGTGGCCACGCACGTCATGACGAGCGTGTCGATGGTGCCCTGCAAAAACAAGTTGCCGTACTGGGCGAAAAAGGCGGAGAAATCGAACATGGCCTACTTCACCTCCAGGCTGTCGAAGGAAACGAGCTCGCGGGCGGCCTCGCTTTGCGGGTTCTCGAGTACTTGGCGCGTCGGGCCTTCCTCCACGATGACCCCCTCGTCGATCACGGCGACGCGGTCGCAAATGTGGCGCGCCACGGCGAGGGAGTGGGTGATCACCACGAGCGTCACGCCGAGTTCCTTGTTGATCTTCGCGAGCAGGTTCAAAACCGACACCGTCGTGCGCGTGTCGAGTGCGCTCGTGGCCTCGTCGCAGAGCATGATGCGCGGGTTGTTCGCGAGGGCGCGCGCAATCGCCACGCGCTGCTGCTGGCCGCCCGAAAGCTCGCTCGGATAGCGGTGCGCCTTGTCGGCGAGCTCAACCACTTCGAGCAGCTCGAGGGCGCGCTTCTTGGCGGCATCCTTCTTCTCGCCGCGAATGGTGAGCGGGAACATCACGTTGTCGAGCACGGTGCTCTGCTGGAACAGGCTGAAATTCTGGAAGATCATGCCGATTCCCTCGCGCAGGCGTCGCAGGTCGCGGCCCTGATAGTTCGTCACATCGACGCCATCGATGAGAATGCGCCCCGACGTGGGACGCTCGAGCAGGTTGATGCAGCGCACGAGCGTGGACTTGCCTGCGCCCGACTGGCCGATGATGCCGAAGATCTCCCCCTCGCCAATGGTAAGGCTCACATCATGCAGGGCACGATGTGAGCCTTCGCGAGCGAGGTAGACCTTTTCCAGATGGTCTAGCTCTATCATTCGCTTTCTAACTCCTTTGTAGGCGTCCCTTAGAACACGGGGACGACAGCGCCGGCGTAGGTGTCGTTGATGTAGGTGCGAACCTCGTCGGACGTGAGTGCTTTCACAAGAGCCTTGATTTTATCAGAATCCTGGTTGCCATCCTTCACGACGAGCACATTCGCATAAGCTTCAGCGGCGAGCGAGGTGGCGGACTCGGTTGCAAGCGCGTCGGTGGTCTTGAAGCCCGCGGGAATGGCGTAGTTGCCGTTGATGCAGGCAATGTCGACGTCGGCGACGATGTTGGGAACCGTTGCGGCCTCAACTTCCTTCAGCTGGAGGTTTTTCGGGTTGGAGACGATGTCGTTTGTGGTGGCGTTGATGCCTGCGTCGTCCTTCAGCGTGATGAGGCCGGCGTCCTGGAGCAGCAGCAGCGCGCGCGCCTCGTTGGTGGCGTCGTTGGGAACGGCGACGGTCGCGCCGTCAGCCAGGGCGTCGAGGCTCTTGGTCTTGCCCGGGTACAGGCCGAACGGCTCGTAGTGGACGTCGGCGACGCTCACGAGATGCGTGCCCTTTTCCTCGTTGAAGTTGTTGAGGTAGGTGATGTGCTGGAAGTAGTTGGCGTCGACCTCGCCTTCCTCGGTCACCGTGTTGGGCTGCACGTAGTCGGTGAACTCCTTCACCACGAGGGTGTAGCCTTCCTTCTCGAGCAGCGGTTTCACAGCGTCGTTTAAGATCTCCGCATGCGGCGAGGGGGTTGCCGCGACCGTGATGGTCTTGTCGTCGGAGCTTGCCGACTTGTCGGAGCTTGCGCCCTGCGCGCCGCAGCCTGCCAGGCCGAACGCGAGTACTGCGCCGAGGGCGAGCGTTGCGACGAGCGCCGCTTTCTTCTTCTTGAAGTTGATTGCCATTGATGATGTCCTTTCCTGGGACGCGTTGCCTTAACGCGTTCGCTTCCATTCGATGCTCTCCATAGTATCGCGAGCGCGGGGTAAGTGGTAGTTCGAAAAACAAATGCCTGGCTATCGTAATTTGCGATATATCGAAAACGCCGCTCTGCCCGAGAGAGAATTAGCCGATGGTGAAGGAGAGGGGCCAAAGCTTCAGAAAACTGTTAACCCCATCGAAACATGACCCGATATAATGGGAAAATACTCTAAGGGCGTGGCCTGCGGTGCAGCTGCGCTTGAGCGGTGCGGGGCACACCGCCGAGAACGATCGAACGCAAGGAGCATATGCCATGTCATCCAATCCGGAACAAGATTTCGTGCTCAAAACCATCAAGGGCCGCGATGTCCACTTCGTCCGCTTCTGGTTTACCGATGTTCTCGGCAACATGAAGTCGTTCGCCGTCATCCCGAGCGAGCTCGAGAACGCCTTCGAGGACGGCATGGGCTTCGACGGCAGCTGCGTCGAGGGCTTTTGCCGAACGCGCGAAAGCGACATGCTTGCCTTCCCCGACGCCTCGACCTTCCAGGTGCTCCCGTGGCGCCCGGAAAGCAACGCGGTGGGGCGCATGTTCTGCGACATCCGCACGCCTGACGGCAAGCCCTTCGAGGGCGACCCGCGCCAGGTGCTCGCACGCGAGGTCGAGCGCGCGCTCGATATGGGCTACGTGCTTAACGTCGGGCCCGAGCTCGAGTTCTTCTACTTTAAGGACCAGCATTCGACCGAGGTGCTCGACCATGGCGGGTATTTTGACCTGACGAGCCTCGACTACGCTTCCGACCTGCGACGCGACACGGTGCTCACCCTGGAGAAGATGGGCATCCCGGTGGAGTACTCCCACCACGAGAACGGCCCTTCCCAGCACGAGATCGACCTGCGCTTCACCGACGCGCTTTCTATGGCCGACGCCGTGATGACCTATAAGCTGGTCGTGAAGGAAATCGCCATGAAGCACGGCGTGTACGCGTCGTTCATGCCTAAGCCCTTGGCCGATGCCCCTGGGTCGGGTATGCACGTGCATCAGAGCCTGTTCGATCTCGATGGCAACAACGCCTTCTTCGATCCGAACGATCCGCTCGGCTACAACCTTTCCGACCTGGCGAAACACTACATCGCCGGCCTTTTGAAGTACGCGCCCGAGTTCTGCTGCATCACCAACCAGTATGTGAACTCCTACAAGCGCCTCGTCTCCGGCGGGGAAGCGCCTACCTACATTTCCTGGGGAGCCCGCAACCGCTCGACGCTCGTGCGCATCCCGGCGTATCGTCCGAACCGCGAGGTCGCGTGCCGCGTGGAGCTGCGCAACCCCGACCCGGCGGCGAACCCGTATTTGGCATTCGCCTGCATGCTCGCCGCGGGCCTTGCCGGCATCGAGGAGGAGCTTCCCCTGCAAGATCCGACCGAGGGGCTTGACCTGTTCGAACTTTCGCGTCAGGACCTGCGTAAACAGGGTGTTCGTACGCTGCCTGAGAGCCTGGGCGAGGCGGTGGAGCTCTTCGCCGAGTCCGAGCTCATGAAGAAGACGCTCGGCGAGCATATCCATGGCTATCTGGTGGAGGCGAAGCGCGCCGAGTGGAACGAATACCAGGGCACCGTTTCCGAATGGGAACGCAACCGCTACCTCGAGGTCCTTTAGATGTGCGCCCTGTGTGCGGGAAAGGTTGAGCCATGATGCAAAGGAAGACGGTTCTTTTCATCGCCGACAGTCTCGACAACGCCCATAAGTTCCAGTCCGTGCTCTCGGGGCTCGATGTCGACGTGGTGGCAGGTTCGTCTGCGCAGTTCAAGAAGCTGCTCGCCCAGCATCCATCGCATGACCTTGTGATTTACGAGGCTCGCGGCGATGCGCTCGACACGGTGGCGCAGGCTGAGTCGCTTTTGGTGGAAGACGGCTCCACGTCGATGCTCGTCATCGTGAACGAGGCGCAGCTGTCCGAGTTCCGTCTTCCTGTGCAGATCAAGGCGGACTTCGTGGTTCACGGCGCGTCCGCCGAGGAGTGCGCCGCCCGCATTCGCCAGCTTCTGTGGCCCGGCAACGAGAGCTCTACCTCCGATTACATCTCGGTCGACAACATGACGATCAACTTGGCGACCTATCAGGTGAAGGTGAACGGCGAGCCGCTCGACTTCACGTACTTGGAATATGCGCTGCTCGCGTTTCTGGTGACGCATCCGGGTCGCACGTATTCGCGCGATGCGCTCCTGCGCCGCGTGTGGGGCTTCGATTACTACGGTGGCAGCCGCACGGTCGATGTCCACGTGAGGCGCGTGCGCGCGAAGCTCGGCCCCGAGCTGGCGCAACGTCTGGAAACCGTGCGCGGCGTCGGCTACCTCTGGAGCGCCTAGGCGCTTGCGCCCCAGAGGCGGGAAAGCCTAGCGGCGCTTGCTGTGCTGACGGGCCACCTCGGCGCGGTGTGCGCGGCCGGGGCGGAAGTCGCCCTTCGGCTTCGCGGCGCTCGTCTGCTTGCGGGAATTCCCGCCCTGCGACTGCTTGCGCGAGTGTTCATTCTGAGCCTGTGCGCTCTTGAGCGAACGCTCGGCCTGCGCCTTCGCGCCCTTGGTGGGCCTGCTCGTCTCAGGTGAGCTCTTGCGGGTGCGCTGTCCGTCAGCATGCGACGCCTTCTTGCTGTTGTGAGTTTTGGCGCCCTTGCCCGATGCCTTCCCGCTGCGTCCGCCGTTCCCGTTGCGCGCTTCCTCGCGCTCCTCGGCGGCGCGGGCCTGCGCCTTCTTCTTTTTCTTCTCGCGCTTGTCCATCTCGCGCTTTGCCTCGGCGATGTCGGGGTCGCGTTTCGCTGCGGCCTTCGTGGCGCGTTCGGCGGCGGCCACGGCGCACGCTTCCTCATCAAAGCCCTCGATGCGCACCTCGGGAATCTCGCGCTTCGTGAACTTCTCGATGTCGGCGAGCGCTTCCTTCGTCTCGGGCGTGACGAAGGAAATCGCGCGGCCCTTCGCGCCTGCGCGCCCCGTGCGCCCGATGCGGTGCACGTAATCCTCCGCCTGCGTGGGCAAATCGTAGTTCACGACGTAGTTCACCTCGTCGACATCGATGCCGCGGGCGAGCACGTCGGTGGCCACCAGGATGTCGGTCGTTCCGGCTGCGAAGTTCTCGAGCGCACGGCGGCGCTGGTTCTGCGTGCGGCTCGAGTGGATGGCCTCCACTGAGTACCCAGCGCGCTTCAGGCGGCGACACGTCGCGTCGGCGCGGCTGCGCGTGCGGGCGAACACGATGACGCGCTCGTGCCCCCATGCAGCGATCGTCGCGCGCAGGAGGTCGGCCTTGAGCACCTGCGGCACATGCACGATGCACTGGTCGACCGTGTCGGCGGTCTCGCCCTTGTGCGCGATCTCCACCACTTCGGGGTCGCGCAAGAACGTGCCCGCAACCCCCTCGATCGAGCGGTCGATGGTGGCGGAGAACAAAAGCGTTTGGCGCGTTTTCGGCGTGGCGGCGACGATCTTTTTCACTGACGGCAGAAAGCCCATATCGAGCATGCGGTCGGCCTCGTCGAGCACGAGCACCTCCACGCGATCAAGGTGCGCAGCCTTCTGCTCCATGAGGTCGATCAGGCGCCCCGGCGTAGCGATGAGCACGTCGGTTCCGCGTTTCAGGGCGCTGATCTGCGGGTTGTACGACACGCCGCCCACGACGGAAAGCACGCGGTGGTGGGTCGATTTCGCCACGGCCTCACAGACCTCTGCGATCTGTGCGGCGAGCTCGCGCGTCGGGGTGACGACGAGCATGAGCGGCCCGCGCTCACCCTTCGCATGCCCTAGCTTATCCATCGAAGGAAGCGAGAAAGCGGCGGTTTTTCCTGTTCCCGTCTTTGCGGCGGCAATGATGTCGTGTCCTTCGAGGACAAGCGGGATCGCGCGTTCTTGCACGGGGGTCGGCTCTTCGTAGCCGAGGGACGCGACGGCGGCAAGCGCCTTGGGGCTAAGCCCCAGATCGTCGAATGAAGCCATAATCGTTCGGTTGTTCCTTTCCATCTCGGCGCGATGCCGAGTGCATTAGCGGATGTGTGCGGGGGTGTGCCCCCAGTAGAAGTGGAGGAAATGCTTCTTGCGCATGCGCGCATCAGTGCTCGGCTCGGCTGCGGCCAGACGCAACGCGTTGCGAGCGATGTCGATCGCCGCGTTCGGGCGGCGCAGGAAGGAGCCCTGCGTGAGCATCGCCTCCACGATGGCGGGGTTCGTATCGACATGCCCCATCGCTCCGACGAGCTCGCGCGCGGTCGTTACGTGCAGGGCGGCACCGAGCGAGGTCAGCATGCGCACGTTGATGTTCTCCTGGCCATAGGCGCGCCCGAGCAGGATCATGGGCGCTTTCGCGCAGAGGCACTCGGTCACGGTAAGCCCGCCCGGCTTGCAAATCACAAGATCGCTCGCGGCCATGAGCTCGGCCATGCCTTCCACGTATTCGAGCACCGTGGCGTTCGGAATTCCCAGCTCCTCGCATTCCCGTCGCAGATGGGCGGCGTATTCCGCGTCGGCGCCCGCCACGATCACGAGGTGGGTGTTCTTGAAACGGTGCAGGTAGGGAAGCATCTTGTCAAGCGCCTCTCGAAAGCGCACGTAGGGCGTGGGGAGATACGCGCCCGCGAGCGCCAGTACGATGCGCTTGTCCTGCGGCAGTCCGAACTTCTCGCGCCCTGCGGCCTTGTCGTAGGTCTTGCGGAACGCGGGCCGCGCGGGGATGCCCGTGATTGTGATGCGTTCTTCGGGCACTTTGCGCGGGCGCAGGGTCTCGGCCATCGACTCGTTCGCGACGCAGAAAAGGTCGCTGTGCAGATGGGGCCACAGCCCTTCGGTCTCGTAGTCGGTGGGGACGCATACGATGGGGAAGGACTGCCCGGTGATCATGCGCGCGCCGACGGCGACGTTGGCGGCGGTGATGTGCGTGCAGACGATGGCGAGGGGCTTGGCTTTGCGCACGTGCTCGGTGAAACGGGGGAACATGATGCGCGACCAGGCGGTGCCGCCTGCCCACAGAAGGCGCCCCGTGAGAGTGTAGCGCCAGGTGAGGTCGTAGATGGGGCGCGTCGGGCCGGTGAACATCGACGCCATCTTGTCGCCGTTCATGCGCATGCGGCCGAAGTCGAGCACGTCGAGCACTTCGACATTCAGGTCCTCGGGGCAGGGGACACCATCGCGAAGGGACGGGTCGTCGCGCAAAAGCTCGAGCGCCTGCGCGACAGCGTTCGCCGCACTGCGATGGCCAGAGCCGACGGAGGCGTGCATCACGATGACCGTCGGGCGCGTTGCGTCGTCGGGGGTGCTGGCCCCGGGCTGCTGCTCGGGCGCGTTGTCGGGCGAGCCTTCGTTTGTGCCGGCAAGCACCTGCTCAGGAGCATCTTTGCGCGCAACCCCCGATGCCCCTTCGGGCGTGGTAGGCTGCTGCGCGAGCTCGTTGTCCATTTCGCCAGTGTGTTCCATAGCTTCCATCGTAAACGCTGTGGCCTAGCTCTTGCTCGGCGTTTCGGCGGGCGCGTCTCCGCCATCGAGGAAGATCTTCCTCGTGACGAAGTTCCACACCATGACGATGAACGTGGCGCCGATCTTGGTGATGAGGTAGTGGATATGCGCGAGCTCGACGCCTGCCCACATGCAGAGGTTGTTGATGATAAGGCCGATCACCGACAAGGTCACGAAGATGATGAACTCGCGGCGCCGGCTCATCCCCTCTTTGTGGGTGAAAACGTAGCGCATCGAGGCCAGGTAGTTGAAGATGACGGACGCGGTGAAAGAAATCGTGGCGCTCACCAGGTAGTTCACGCCGAAAACTTCCGTCAAAAGAGCGAGCAGGCCGTAGTCGATGATGAAGGCGATCACGCCGACGACGCCGAATTTCATAAGCTGTGCGATAAGTTTCTTCACGATATCCGAGTGCCTTTCGAGCGCGCGTCTCAAGCGTGCGCCCCCTATGCGGTCCCAATAAGCGCGCTCAAGTCTCGCGCGCAGGCGGTTTCAGCCCGCGTGAACTCTATCACAGCGAGCTGCTCGCGGCGCGTTCTCCTCTGATTCCCTGTTTTTCCCTTGACGCCGCCTCGGTTCGGGCTTTCATCCCCTAGCATTCACTGGTTAGAAGTTTTGAGTTGCGCGCTGCGGCGCGGTTGATTGCACATATTTGCGAGGAGCACCTACATGAGCCTTGAGGCTGCCGATAACACCACCGATCGCACGGGGAAGCCCTCCGTCGCCGTCATCATTCCCTGCTACAACGAAGCGCTCACTATCGCGAAGGTGGTCGACGACTTCAAGCGCGTCTTGCCCGACGCTTCAATCTACGTCTACGACAACAACTCCACCGACGGTACGGGCGACATCGCGCGCGAGCATGGTGCGAAGGTTCGCGTCGAGCGTCGCCAGGGGAAGGGCAACGTCGTGCGTCAGATGATGCGCGATATCGACGCCGACTACTACATTATGGTTGACGGCGACGACACCTATCCCGCCGAGGCCGCGCCCGAGCTTTTGGCGCCGCTTATGAACGACGAGGCCGACATGGTGGTGGGCGACCGCCTGTCGAACGGCACTTACGGCGAGGAAAACGATCGCGCCTTCCACGGCTTTGGAAACAATCTCGTCCGCTTCCTCATCAAGGCGATCTACGGGTTCGAGTTCTCCGACGTCATGACGGGGTATCGCGCCTACAACGAGGTGTTCGCGAAGTCGATGCCGGTGCTCTCGCCGGGATTCGAGATCGAGACGGAGCTGTCGATCCACGCGGTCGACAAGCGATGGCGTATCGCTGAGGTTCCTATCGATTATCGTGACCGTCCCGAGGGCTCCGAAAGCAAGCTCAATACCTTCTCCGACGGCATGAAGGTGCTCATGATGATCCTCTCGCTGTTCAAGGATTACCGCCCGCTCGCGCTCTTCTCGCTTCTGGGTCTTCTGCTGTGCGTGGTCGGTCTTTTGTTCGGCGTGCCTGTGATCTGGGAGTTCGCTCATACGGGGCTCGTTCCGAAGTTGCCGACCGCGCTTTTGGCCGTGGCGTTCATCTTCTTGGGGATGCTGTCGTTCTCGTGCGGCCTAATCCTGGACACGGTGGTGAAGGGAGCGCGCAAGCAATACGAGCTCGAGGTCACGCGCATTTACGAGGAATGCGGCAAGACTACGCACGCATAGCTGCGGAATAAGTTGGTGGCAGCGTCTCGCCGCGCCCGCAGCCTCAGGTGACGGTGTCGAGCGTGCCCAGGCGGTCCCGCGCCGTGTGCTTGCTCAGCGTGCGGCGGCTTCAACCCTCTTTGTGTATCGGGACGCGGCGGCATATGTGATTGCAGGCGAACTGCGGCTTTTCGAACAGGCGTTTTGCGCCGCCTAAGTAATCTTTCCGCCTTCCTCTCCCCAAAAAGTATCTCGTGGGTTACCATTAGCCAGATATAACTTTTTAACTTCATACAAGTGAAAACGGGGAAGACGTGTTCGATAAACGTTTGCTTTCGATGGTGCCGGGCGCTGTCAAGTTCATCGTCGCCGATGTGACGCTTCAATGGGTGGCCCTTGCGTGCAATATCGCGCTGTTCGTAGTCATCGGCCTGTTCTTGCAGGCGACGCTCGAGGGCGCGGCTGACGCGGGCATGGCAATCGGTGTGCTTACGGTGTCGGCGGCGGCAATCGTGGTGCGCATGATATGCCAGACGGCGGCGCAGCGCATGGGCCGTAAGGCCGCTTCTTGCGCGAAATGTTCCATCCGCCAGCAGGTCTACGACAAGCTCGCAGCGCTCGGGCCCGCTTACAGCGAGACTGTGGCGACGGCCGTCGCCGTGCAGGTGAGCGTCGAGGGCACCGAGCAGCTCGAGAGCTACTTCGGCCAATACTTGCCGCAGCTCTTCTACGCTCTGCTCGCGCCCTTGACGCTGTTCGTGGCGCTTTCGCCCCTGTCGCTTCCCGCCGCCGTGGCGCTGCTCGTGTGCGTGCCGCTCATTCCCGCATCCATCGTCTGCGTGCAGAAAATTGCGCGCCGCACCATGCGCAACTACTGGGGCAGCTACACCGATCTGGGCAGCATGTTCCTCGAAGCGATCCAGGGCCTCACGACCCTCAAGATCTATTCCGCCGACGCGCGCAAGCACGAGGAGATGAACGGGGCGGCGGAGAGCTTCCGCAAGGCGACGATGCGCCTGCTCACGATGCAGCTGAACTCGATCACCGTCATGGATCTCTTCGCGTTCGGCGGCGCGGCGGTGGGAATGATCGCCGTGCTGTGGCAGTTCTCGTGCGGCGCGGCGACGTTCGCGGCGGCATTCTCCATCGTGTTTTTGTCAAGCGAGTTCTTCATCCCCATGCGCACGCTGGGCTCGTTCTTCCACACGGCCATGGGTGGCATGGCTGCGGCGGAGAAGATGTATGCAATCCTCGATGCGCCCCTGCCCGTCGACGGCGCCTGCGAGGTCGATCCGCACGATGCGCGCGTGGAATGCCGCGGTGTCGGGTACTCCTACGACGGGAAACGCCAGGTGCTTGAGGGGGTTGACTTCTCGGCGCCGTGCGGCAGCTTCATCGGCGTGACGGGCGAGAGCGGCTCGGGCAAGTCGACGCTTGCGGGCATTTTGTCGGGCGCGAATGCGCGCTATACGGGCGAGGTCAGCATTGGCGGAATCGACCTGCGCGATATCTCGGTCGAGTCGCTGCGCAAGACCGTCACCACGGTGCCGTTCTCGAGCTACGTGTTCAAGGGGACGCTGCGAGCGAACCTGCTGCTCGCCAAGCCCGATGCGAGCGACGACGAGCTGTGGGGCGCCCTCGCGAAGTGCCGGTTGGCGGGCTTCGTGCGCGAATCGGGCGGTCTCGACATGGAGATCGCGGCAGAGGGCGCGAACCTTTCGGGTGGTCAGCGCCAGCGCCTGGCGTTCGCCCGGGCATTGCTGCACGATTCGCCCATCTACATCTTCGACGAGGCCACGAGCAATATCGACGCCGAAAGCGAGGCCGCTATCATCTCAGCCGCGCGCGAGCTTGCGGGCAGCCACACGGTCATCATGATCTCGCATCGTTTGTCGGCCATCGAGCATGCCGATGAGATTTACGTCCTTGAGCAGGGAAAACTTGTGGAGCATGGAACGCATTCCCAACTGCTTGCGCGCGGGTGCGCCTACACGCGGCTGTGGGAGAGCCAGTCGCAATTGGAGGCGTTCGCGCAGGGCGACGGGGAAGCGGCCTCGGATGCGGGCGCCGTCGCGGGTGCAGCGACTTCGGTCGCGGTGGACGTGGTCGCGACCCCGCGTGCAGCCTCGGGCGCGACCCCGACCCTGGGTGCGAGCGTCCCGGAGCCGCCTTGCGAAGCCGACGAGCTGGTGCAGCCTGCAGGTGCCGACCGACGGGGGACCTCGGGCACCGCAGCGCCGCGCCGCCGCTCCAATTTCTCCATCATGGCGCGGCTTGTGGGGCTCACGCGCCCGCTTCTTCCCGTGATGGCGCTCGCCATCGTGCTCGGCGTGCTCGGCTTCCTCGCGGCGATCTTTCTCACCGTGTTCGCAGCGTACGGCCTGCTCAATGCAGCGGGCTCGTGGGGCGTTGTCCCTCTAGGCGTGGCGTGCGCGCTCGTGGTCGTGTGCGGTGTGGTTCGCGGGCCGCTTCGCTATGGCGAGCAGCTGTGCAACCACTACCTGGCGTTTAAGATCCTCGCGCTCGTGCGCGACAAGGTGTTCGGCAAGATGCGCACGCTTGCGCCGGCCAAGCTCGAAGGTCGCGACAAGGGCGACCTTGTGTCCCTGCTCACAGGTGACATCGAGCTTCTCGAGGTGTTCTACGCGCACACGCTCTCGCCCGCAGCGATCGCCCTTGTCGTGTCGGTTGTCATGGTGGCGTTCACCGCAACGCTCTCGCCGCTTTTGGCTGTCTACGCCGCCTTCTCCTACGCGGTCGTGGGCATTGCGGTGCCGTGGATTTCGTCGAAGGCGAGCGGCACGGGCGGGCGCGAGGTGCGCGACGCCATCGGTTCCATGAACGCGTTCGTGCTCGACAGCCTGCGCGGCCTGCGCGAAACGCTGCAGTTCGGGCGCGCCGATGATCGCGCGCTCGAGCTGGCCTGCCGCATGAGCGACCTCGCCAAGGTGGAAGGTCGCTTGAAGGATCGCACGGCGGTGGCCATGGCGGCGACGGGTGCGGTGGTGCTCGCGCTCGATATGGGCATGCTGCTCGCGGCGATGCACCTGGCGAACGGAGGGGTTGTCGCCTTCGGCCCGGCGGCGATCGCGTGCGCGGCGCTCATGTCGTCGTTCGGCCCGGTCATCGCCGTGGCGAATCTGGGTTCGACGCTGCAGCAGACGCTCGCATCGGGCGCCCGCGTGCTCGACGTGCTCGACGAGAGCCCGCAGACCGTAGAGATAGAAGACGGCGTCTCGCTCGACGGGTTCAGCGGCGCCGCGGCGAGCCATGTCGACTTCTCGTACGGCGATGCGTGCGTGCTCTCCGATGTCGAGCTGAGCATTCAGCCAGGTCAAGTGGTTCGCATCGCGGGAC
This sequence comes from Ellagibacter sp., assembly GCF_048412355.1. NCBI lineage: Bacteria > Bacillati > Actinomycetota > Coriobacteriia > Eggerthellales > Eggerthellaceae > Ellagibacter > Ellagibacter sp. The sequence goes on along the minus strand of NZ_DBFSAP010000022.1, from coordinate 28,672 downwards.
GCTCGGGGTCGGGGAAGTCGACCCTGCTCAAGCTGTTCATGCGCTTCTGGGACGTTGACAGCGGCGCAATCGAGGTGTCGGGGCGCGACGTTCGCCGCGTGGCTACCGCGAGCCTGCGCCAGGTGGAAGGCTTCATGACGCAGGAGACGCACCTGTTCGCGGGCACCGTGCGCGACAATTTAGCCTTTGCGAAGCCGGGCGCGAGCGATGAGGAAATCATGGCCGCGTGCGAAAAGGCCTCCATCGCCGACTTCGTTCGCAGGCTTCCTTCAGGCCTCGATACCCAGGTGGGCGAGCTCGGCGACGCGCTTTCGGGCGGCGAGCGCCAACGGCTGGGACTTGCGCGCGTGTTTTTGCACGACGCCCCCTTTGTGCTGCTCGATGAGCCCACGAGCAACTTGGACGCCCTGAACGAGGCTGCCGTGCTGCGGGCGCTCGCCGACAATCGGGCGGGGAAGACGGTGCTGCTCGTAAGCCATCGCCCGAGCGCCGCCGCCATCGCCGATGCTACCTACTCGGTCGAGCACGGCCGGGTGTCGTAGCGAAGGAGAGCTGCGTCGCAGGGCGGATGGCGACGCGGAGGGAAGGCGTCTGCCTCGTCGGGCTCGTGGGGAGGCGCTGCGCCCCGTGGGGCTTGCAAGACTCGCGAGCGGGTGCTGCGGGCGCGGCTATCCCTGCAATAAGAAACGCCAGGTCTTGCGGCCTGGCGTTTTCATTTTACCCTGGTGCCCCTGGCAGGATTCGAACCTGTGGCTTTCTGCTCCGGAGGCAGACGCTCTATCCCCTGAGCTACAGGGGCACAACCCAGGAATTATACGCTATCATGGGTGAATCGCAAACATCGATATCGAAAATGAAAGAGAACGGGCAAAGGGCATGGGAGAAATCGTAACGATCGAGCGCATGGGGTTCGGCCCCGAGGCGGTCGCGCATCTCGAGAGCGGCAAGGCCGTGTTTGTCGAAGGTGGCGCGCCGGGCGACGTGCTCGCCATCGAGCTGACGGAGGAGAAGCACTCCTTCGCGCGCGCGCGCATCGTCGAGGTGAAGGAGCCTGCGGCGTGCCGCGTGGCCCCCACCTGGGCGGAGCCGTCCTCGCAAGGGGTCGCCCCCTGGCAGCACCTCAGCTACGAGGCCCAGCTTGCCGCGAAGACCGACAACGTCGTTGCGGCGCTTTCGCGCACGGCCGGCTTCGGAGACGAACGCGCGGCTGCCCTCGTGCGCCCTTGCCTGGGAAGCAAGCGACAGTGGGGGTATCGCAACAAGATCGAGCTCGGCGCGGCGTTCGATGCGGCGGGCATGTTCCAGCTGGGCTTCCACGATGAAGGTTGCCAAGACGTTGTCGCGAGCGCCACGTGCCCAGTTGCCTACAAGCAGATCGAGCGCGCTCCCAAGGCGCTGCGCGGGGCGCTCCGCTTCGCGCAAGGCGCAGACGACCTGGGAATTTTCCGCGTCGGTGTGCGGCATAGCGTGCGCACCCACAGTACCGAGGTCGCACTTTGGACGATGCCCGCTGCCTTCCCGCGCGGCCATGTGGCCAACATCCTCAAGGGGTCGTTTAAGGCCACGAGCATTGTGCGCGTGCTCGCCGACCCGGGTCGCGCGCGCAAGATCAAGGGAGTGGAGGTGCTCGACGGCAAGGGCTTTTGGGAGGAGAAGCTGCTCGGCTTCACCTTCCGCGTGGCAGCGCCGTCGTTTTTCCAGGTGAACACAGCTCAGGCAGAAAAGCTCATCGGCGAGGTCATTCGCGGGCTCGGTGGGGAAGTGGGCGATGAGGGGCCTGTCGGCCTTGACGAGATGCTCATTGCCGACTTGTACTCGGGCGGCGGCACGTTCTCCATCCCGCTCGCTGCGGCGGGCGCCGATGTGATTGCCGTCGAGTCGGCGGGAAGCTCCGTGCGAGATCTGCGCCGCAACGCCGACGCCAACGGGGTCGACATCGAGATTATCGGCGGCGATGCGGCCCGCGAGCTTCCCGAGCTGGGCGAGCTCGACGCGCTCGTTGTCGACCCGCCGCGCGCGGGCTTGGCGGACGGCGTGGTGGAAAGCATCGCTGCGGCGCGCCCCGAGCGCGTGGCGTACGTGAGCTGCAACCCCGCGACTTGGGCGCGTGACGTGGCCCGATTCGAGGAAAACGGCTACGAGCTGCTTTACGCGCAGCCGGTCGATTTGTTCCCCCAAACCTACCACGTCGAGGTCGTGAGCATTTTTGTGCGGAAAAATGCAAAATAGTTCTTGCCAAGGACCGCGACCTTTGCGATAATATCCTGGCTGCTTTCGCAAGGAAGCGACTTCGTCCCCATAGTCTAGAGGTTAGGACGCGGCCCTTTCAAGGCTGAGACACGAGTTCGATTCTCGTTGGGGGCACCATTCAAAACGAGCGGGCTGGAAGTTCTCTTCCAGCCCGTTTTTCATTTTCGTGCAGCACGCAGGGCGGTTGTTCCCTCGCGTCTTCCTTTCCGCTGCGACTACTTCGCCCTCGCCGCCTTCTCGCATTCCCTCGCACTTCTCCCGCGCTTGCCTTCGTTTGCGAACATTGCGGTTTTTGCATCATGTTCGTCGCATACTGGTAGAATACAGGTTCGTATGCAATCATCTGCCCGTCCGTGCAGCCTGGTCGGCCGCCCTGCGGGTCAAGGAAACGCAAAGGAGCCGCCTTATGGCGTTGTACACCCCCGAATACAAGCCTAACGGCAACGAGATCGCCGTCCTCACCACTTCCAAGGGAACCATCCGCGTGCAGCTCGCCGGCAACGACGCCCCCATCCACGTGGGCAACTTCGTCGAGCTTTCCCAGAAGGGCTACTACGATGGTCTGAAGTTCCATCGCTACGTCCCCGGCTTCGTCATCCAGGGCGGCTGCCCGAACACGCGTGACCTCACCCCTGAGCAGGTCATCAACGAGGGCTCTCGTCGCGGCTGCGGCACGGGCAACCCGGGCTACTCCATCCATGAGGAGTACACCACCAACCCGAACAATGTGCACAAGGACGGCACGCTCGCCATGGCACGTTCGTCAAACCCCAACTCTGCGGGTTCCCAGTTCTACTTCTGCCTGGGCGCGCAGCCCTTCCTCGACGACGGCTACACCGTGTTCGGTCAGACCATCGAGGGCAAAGACGTCATCGGTCAGCTCCGCGTGGGCGATGTGATCGAGAAGATCGAGATCGAGAACGCCAACGAATAAACCGATATCCCGGCGTTCTGCCCGGATCGAAGGAACCAGATGAACAACGAGCTTTTCAACAAAGCGCAATCTCTCTACGACGCCAAGGATTTCCAGGGCGCGCTCATGGCGTTCACGCAATGCCTGCAGGATGAGGCTATGCCGCCGGCGCCTGGCGAGACGGGGCGTTTGTACCACCAGATCGGCAACTGTCTGATCAAGCTGAGGGATGCCAACGAGGCCATCCAGGCGTATACGCAGGCCGTGGCCGATCCCGCCTACGACATGAAGGGCGCGGTCGACTGTAATCTCGGTATGGCGTACGCGTCGCTCCACGACTACGACAACGCGGTGCACTATTTCGAGGCCGCGGTGGCCGACGAGGGCTACGACGCGCGCTACAAGGCCTACATCGGCATGGGCAACGCCTACATGAAGGTGGGCAAGACCGCGGAGGCGGGCGTCGCGTTTCGCGAGGCCGCGCTCGACGAGGGCAATCCCGACCCCACGAAGGCGCTGCTCAACCTGGGTGTTTGCTTCATGGCTCTCAACCGTCCGGCAGATGCGGTCGCGTCCTACGAGAGCGCGTTCCAGTTCGACATGCCCCAGGCGATGAAGAACAAGCTCAACGCGAATCTGGGTCAGGCCTACGTCGCGTGCGGCGAGATGGCGAAGGCCGTCACCGCATTCGAGTCGGCCATCGCCGATCAGACGTACTTTCTCTCCGACTCCGCGAGCGTCGACTATCAGCGCGCGGTGGGCGCCGTGGCTCAGGGAACGTCTTCCCAGCCTACGCAGGTGCTCGCGCCTGTTGACATGTCGGGCTTCGACGTGGTCGCCGACGGTACGGCGGTCTACCCCGAGGCTGAAAGCTATCCTGCCGAAGTAGTTCCTCAGGACCCGTACTATTACGATGAAGGCCCCATGGAAGGCGCGCCGGGTTATCCGGAAGCTTACGCGGACGGCAACGACGACCGCTTCTTCACCGCGAGCGACGAAGAGCTCGAGCAGTGGTCGCGCGGCATCGCCAAGCAGGAGCGCAAGCGCAGAAACGTCGGCCTCAAGATCGTGGTGGCCATCATCATCGTGATCATCCTCGCGCTCGGCGCCGCCGTGTTCGCCTACACCCAAGGCTACGGCTTCCCGACGCAGGAAAGCGTCGCCAAGGAGCTGCTCGCGAACCCGTCCGGCTCCGATGCCCTGTTCTCGAAGGACGTCGAGGACATCGACTCGCTCACGGGCCCGATCGTGACCGATTCCTCCGCGGAGGTTCTCGGCGTCGACAAATCGATGAGCAACTCGACCGTTTACGTGAAGGCAACCACCGACCAGGGTGGGGAAGTGCAGTACAAGATCTCGATGGTTCGCGACCTCATCGGTTGGAAGATTTCGAACGTCGAGCTTTATTTCCCCAGCCAAAATTAACTATTTCGCGCGCTTTGGGCGCGTGGGAATAAAACGTAGCGAACAAGAAAGGTAACAAGCATGGCAATCGAGAAGACCTACAACATGATCAAGCCCGACGGTGTGCGCAATGGCCACATCGGCGAGATCATCTCCCGCATCGAGCGCGTTGGCCTCACGATCGAGCGCATGGAGCTCGGCATGGTGACGCTCGAAGAGGCGGAGGCGAACTACGGCGAGCACAAGGGCAGGCCGTTCTACGAGGGTCTTATCTCCTACATCACGTCCGGCCCGGTTGTGAAGATGGTCGTCTCCGGCGAGAACGCTGTGGCCACCATGCGCAAGCTCATGGGTGCCACCAACTGCGCCGATGCTGCTCCTGGCACCATCCGCGGCGACTTCGGCCTGACTGTCGACGAGAACGTCATCCACGGCTCCGACTCCGTCGAGTCCGCCGAGCGCGAGATCAAGGTGTTCTTCGGCGCATAAGCCGCGATTGAGCGAGCGTCATAGGGAGCACGTTTAGCCCCAAGCGCATCCGAAAGCCGGCAAGCCCTCATGGCTCGCCGGCTTTCTTGCGTTTTCGAGGGGTGCGACGGTAGTGCGCAGGCACGAAATCCCATCCATCCCGCGTCGGGGAAACGAGCCACTGGTCGATATGTTACTCTTGGGGTGCGCTTGTCGGAGTAGCATGATACGCGCACGAAGTAATCCCAGACGAGATAAGGATGCGTGCGTATGCTCTATCGAGTTATCGACGCGAGCGAGCTTCCTTCGCTTGTGTCGGCCTTCTTGGAAACCTATGAGGTGATCGCCCCCGTCAAGAGCGGCATGAGCCATGCGTACTCGACGGTCGAGTCGTTCGAGGAAATCGCACTCGATTACGCGACCACCATCACCCCGCTGAAGAAGCTCTTCTTGCCGGTGCGCGAGACGCTTCTCACCTTCGACGCCGAGACCAACGACGTCACCGAATATTTGGAACCTGTCGTGCCGCGTGTCGTGTTCGGAGCCCATGCGTGCGACATCAATGCGCTCAACAGCCTTGACCTGGTGTTTCGCGACGGACCGTACCCCGATCCGTACTACACGGCGCGCCGCAACGCCACGCTTATCGTGGGCATCAGCTGCATGCCTACCGACACCTGCTTCTGCCATCTGTGGGGAAGCGACGAGGCGCGCTTCGGCTACGATTTGTTCCTGCAGGATATCGGCGGGAAGTACCTGGTGAGCATCTCGAGCGTCGAGGCTGCGAACATCTTGGAGGCGGCGTGCTCTCCCCGCGAGGCGACCGATGAGGAGCGAGCGGAGTTCCGCCACGTCACTCGCCGTCGCCAGGAGGCCTTCAACAAGGAAATCCCCGACATCCAGGAAGTCGCCATGCTGATGGACGCCTTCCATTCCGACCCCTTCTGGGAGGAACTTGGCGGACGCTGCCTGTCGTGCACCGCGTGCGCTTCGGCGTGCCCGACGTGCTACTGCTTCGATATCCGCGACGTGCGCACCCCCGACGGCAAGCACGGCTCGCGCGAGCGCGTGTGGGACTGCTGCACGAACCCGCAGTTCGCCGTCGTGGCGGGCGGGCACAACTTCCGCCCCGACGGGCGCAACCGCGTGCGCCATCGCATGTATCACAAGCTCAACGGCTTTCTTGCCACACACGACCGCATGCTCTGCGTGGGATGCGGGCGCTGCGTGCGCGCTTGCAAGGCCAACATCAATCCCATCGAGGTGCTGAAGTTCTTCGAGCGAAAGGGGGCAGACGATGCCGAATAACGTTGCAGCCTCCGCAATCGAGGTGCATCCCTTCCATGACGCCGGGTCTCCGATGACCGGCGCCGAGCGCATGGCCGCGAACCCGTATCGCCCGTGGCCGGCGCGTATCACGTCGATCACCGAGCTCACCGCGACTGAGAAGCTCTTCGAGTTCCGCCTGGTCGACGAGTGCATCCGCAATGCGTTCCACCATGAGCCCGGCCAGTTCGTCGAGCTTTCCATCTTCGGGGTGGGCGAGGCGCCGATCTCCATCTCGTCCTCGCCGTCGAAGAGCGGCTTCATCGAGCTGTGCGTGCGCCGCGCGGGCCGCTTCACCGAGGCGCTCCACAAGATGCAGTGCGGTGACATCGTGGGCATCCGCGGGCCTTTCGGACGCGGCTTTCCCTTCGAGAAGATGCGCGGCCACGACATTCTGCTTGTGGCGGGCGGTCTTGGCATCGCGCCGCTTCGCAGCCTTATCAACAACATTCACGACGAGCGCTCCGACTTCGGCAAGGTCACCATCATCTACGGCAGCAAGACGCCGCAGGAAGTGATGTTCCGCAACCAGTTCGAGATGTGGCGCCATCGCAAGGACTTCGACCTCTATCTTACCGTCGATCATGCCGACGAGACGTGGGACGGCGAGGAAGGCCTGGTCACCAAGCCGTTCGAACATCTCGAGATCAACCCCGACACCACGTTCGGTGCACTGTGCGGGCCTCCGGTGATGTATCGGTTCGTCGTGCAGGAGATGCGCAAGAAGGGTATTTCCTACGACCACATCTACATGAGCTTCGAGCGGCACATGAAATGCGGCATGGGCAAATGCGGCCACTGCCAAATTGGGCACCAGTACTGCTGTATCGACGGGCCCGTGTTCAACTACTGGGAAGCCAAGAACATCCAGGGGTCGATGTAGCATGAGCAATCTTGAATTCGAGCGCGAGCGACCGGCTGCACCGCGCGTTGTGGTGGTGGGCCTGGCGAGCTGCTTTGGCTGCCAGCTCCAAATCACCAACGCCGAGCCCTACCTGCTCGACGTGTTGGGCCAGATCGACCTGCGCTATTGGCAGCTTGCCTCGAGCGATCCCATGCCCGAGGAATTCGACGTGGCGGTGATCGAGGGCGCGGCGACGACCGCCGAGGCCATCGAGACCCTCAAGACCGTGCGCAAGAAGGCGAGCGCGGTGATCGCTGTGGGGGCGTGCGCCACAACGGCGGGCATCCCCGGCATGGCAGCGGGCAATGTGGAAGCTGGCGCCGCTGCCGTCTATGGCGAGGCCGGCGCGCCCGAGGCGTGCGGCGAGCTTGTCGACCCCGCGCCCATCTCGGCATACATCGATGTCGACTTCGAGGTGCTCTGCTGTCCGATCGACACCTTCGCCTTCATCGACGTGTTGCAGCGCGCGATTTACGGCTCGAACCGCCTGCCGCAGACGGCGACGCTGTGCGGCGAGTGCAAGCACAACGACCGAGGGTGCTTCTTCGGCCGCGGCGTTTTATGCCTGGGACTCGTCACGCGCTGCGGGTGCGGTGCGCGCTGCACGTCGCTTGGCCGTCCCTGCAACGGCTGCGCGGGTCTTTCCCCCGATGCGAACGTGGCTACCGCGCGGGCGGTGTGCGCCGAGTCGGGCGTGAGCGTTACGGCCTTCGACGAGGCCCTTCAGATGTTCAATTACGTGAACCCCGCCCTTTCCGAGGCGAGCGAGGAGTAGACGCAAGATGAGATGTTCGATCAACGTTGACCATATCGCGCGTATCGAGGGCCACGGCAACGTCCACCTCGCGATCGAGGACGGCGCGGTCGCAATCTGCGAGATGAACGTCGTGGAGCCGGCGCGCCTGTTCGAGAGCATGGTGCGCGGCCGCACGTTCTCGGAAGTGCCCTACATCGCCTCGCGCATCTGCGGCATCTGCTCGGCGAGCCACGTGGTCACCGACCTTCTGGCCATCGAGCGCGTCTTCGGCGTCGAGGTGAGCGACCGCACACATGCCCTGCGCGAGCTTTTGATCTACGGGTCGTACTTGCAGAACCACGCGACGCACCTGTTCGTGTTCGCCGCGCCCGACTTCACGGGGCACGCGAGCGTGTTTCCCCTGGCCACCGAGGCGCCTGAGCTGTTCAACCAGGCACTTGCCCTGAAGGCCTTGGGCAACGAGCTCTGCACGAAGGTCGGCGGGCGCTCCGTCCACCCGATCACGGCGGTCGTGGGCGGCTTCACGAACGAGATCTCGCGCGACGAGTACTTGGCGCTCGCCGAGAAGATGGAAGCGATGCTTCCCTTCGCCGAGCAGACGGTCGACCTGTTCAACAGCTTCCCTATTCCCGAGATCGAGACGGCGGGCGATATGCTCGCCATGGTGCAGGAAGGCTACTACCCGGTGTGCACCTCGCGCGACGCGCGGTTCGTGGGCGCGGGGGAGACCTTCGACGCCGACGACCACGAAGCCCATGTCGAGGAATACGCCGTGCCGCACTCCGGCGCGCTCTTCGCGCGTTCTCGCTTGTCCCGAAAGCCGTACATGACGGCGTCGCTTGCGCGCATCAACGCGTCGTGGGGCCAGCTCGGTCAGCGTGCGCGACTTGCTGCTGCAAAGGCGGGGCTTCGTCCGCCGGAGCGCAACCCCTTCCGCAACAACGTCGCGCAGGCCGTCGAGCTTGTCGATGCGCTCGACCGCTGCGCGCGTATCGCGCGTAGGCTCGCCGAGGGCGATAACGGCTTTGCGGGTTCGAGCTCGCCTGCGCCCTTCGAGGTGCGCGCCGGGCGTGCGACCGGGTTCACCGAGGCTCCGCGAGGCGTGCTCTTCCATGACCTGGAACTCGACGAGGAAGGTCGCGTGAAGCATGCGTCGATCCTCACGCCCACGGCGCAAAACGTCGCGAACCTCGAAAGCGACATGCGCGTTCTCGCCGAGAAGATGGTGGCGGAAGGCGCCGCCGAGGCCGATATCCGCCTGCGGGTGGAAGAGCTCGTGCGAGCCTACGACCCCTGCCTCTCCTGCAGCGTGCACTAGGGTATGCCAAAGAAGCGGCAACTCCACGGACTCCCTCGGAAAGCATGCGAATGGCAATGGGTAATCGCGTCCTTCTCATCTTCGGCAAGCCGAGCAGATGGGGAGGGCGCTTTGGGTTTGTCACTCGCTCCGAAGCACTTCTCAAGCGCAGATGGGTTGATCTAGCAGTTGCTGCCGCACGCCCTTTCGCCGACGGGTGCGCGTCGTTTGAGACTGAGCGATTTAGTGATATTATTAAGTGTATGTTTGCCTAACACCGAGGGCAAGTTTTATTTCGCTAGCGAAATAAACGAGCTCTGCGGTGGGCTGCGGATTTGCTTCGGGAAAAGATGGAAGAAAGGAGATTGTTGGTTATGGCGAGCAGGAATGTTCAAAAGACGGGGGGGGGTGGCTCTTCTCTGCGATTCTCTCGATGACGTTGGTCTTCGGGCTTCTGCCGAGCATTGCGGCTGCTGAGACGAACACCGCCGACGCGAACGCGACGGATGCCGATTCGACCGATGCTTCCCTCAACATCGAGAGCGCCCCGAGTGGTGTCGAAGCATCGTTCGGCGAAATCGTGAATATCCGCACAAGCAAGGTCTACACCGACCTTGCTCTCGCCGCGGCCGAGGCGCAAAGCGGCGACAGGCTCAAGCTTGGCGAGGGCAACTACACCCTCTACAAAGTGGCTTCCGAGGGCCACACCAAGGGCAAAGACCTCACCTTTGAAGGCTCCGGCACCGATAAGACAAGCTGGAACGTCGGTGCAGAGGTGCCCGATCCTACCTATTTCGGCACCGAGTACAATGGCGACTACTCCTTCGACGGCGCCGGTACCGTGACGTTCAAGAACATGACGCTTCGTTCCGGCAGCGCCAACTATCTCGGCTTCATTCGCGCCGACAACACCGTGCTCGATGGCTGCGTCGTCAACGGCAAAACCTTCTACTGGGGTTACCAGAGCGCCACATTCACGGACACGACGTTTAACGCCCCTAGCGGCGACTATGCGATTTGGACCTACAGCTCGCCGATTATGACGTTCAATGGCTGCACGTTCAACGCGAGCGGCAAGGTCATCAATGTCTACACCGATGCCGGCGCGGGCAAAAACAACATCACTGTGAACGTGAACAATTGCACGTTCAATTCGAGCTCGTTTTTGGGCTTCTACAAGCAGGCGCTGAACATCAACGACTCTAATATGGGCGACTACAAGTACATCATAAACTTCACTGGAAATAATATGGTCACGGCCGAGCGCGACAAAGCCACGTGCACTCAATTGTTCGGTTTCGGCGGCAAGTCGGGCAACAACACCGGGCGCAGCGACGTGTCCATCGGCGGTAAACTCGTGTACTCTGGTGGCAAGATGCTTTCCCACGATTACACCGATGGCGAGCATGAGGGCAACTTCGTCGATCAAAACGACTACGTATGGGAGCAGAAGGCCGATGGCTGGTACTGCACCGGTCACGCCAAGTGCGGCTACTGCGGCTGGCCGCTCGAGGAGACCGTGAAAGCTGAGCTCACGACCGAGACCAGCTGCACCGAGAACGGCAAGGACATCTACACTGCCAACTTCCAGCACAAGTGCTTCGCGCCCCAGACAAGGTCCGACGACCTCGATCCGCTTGGCCACGACTGGGCCGCGCCTGTGTATACGTGGGCCAAGCAGGGAGACGACTGGTATTGCACCGCCGAGCGCGTCTGCAATCGCGACGCCAGCCACATCGAGAAGGAGACCGTGAAAGCATCTTATAAGGTGACTGTCCCCGCCACTACCGAAAAAGAAGGCGAGGGCACCTATACCGCCGTCTTCGAGAACCAAGCGTTCGAGACGCAGGTTAAAACCGAGCCGATCGCGAAACATTCGGCAACGCCGAGCGATTCCGGCAACCCTTCCGACCCCGCCGATTCCGGCAATCCCTCCAAGAGCCCAGATACCGCGCAATCCCAACTAGACAAGACGGGGGATGCAACCCTTGTTGTTTTGCCTGCGGTTGCGGCGATTGCGGCAGGTTCTGTGCTCTGCATCGGCTTTGCCGCTCGACGTCGTAAGAGCCGCTAAGGCAATCGTAATTCGATTGATGGCGACCTAAGGGCCGTACGGGAATGCTCTCGTACGGCCCTTGTGCCCCTCATGGATTTTCAATCAGGTGAAATGCCGTGTGATAAAATCAGTCGTTACTTGAAACAACTGTGACCTCAAGGGGTTTTGCTTTTATGTCGTTTATGGATTGGTTCTCGAATCTTACGGGCCAGATGGGCACCGACATGGCCATCGACCTTGGAACCGCGAACACGCTCGTCGCGATGACGGGCGAGGGCATCGTCATCAACGAGCCCTCGGTCGTCGCCATCGAGAAGAGCACCCATCGCGTTCTCGCCGTCGGCCACGAGGCGAAGAACATGATCAACCACACGCCCGAGGCGTTCTCCGCCGAGCACCCGCTCAAGGACGGCGTCATCGCCGACTACGACGTGACGGAGGCCATGCTCTCCGCGTTCATCAACAAGGCGGCGGTCCGCAAGTACCCGTGGCAGGCCAAGCCGCGCATCGTCATCTGCATTCCCTGCGGCGCCACGTCCGTCGAGAAGCGCGCCGTCTTCGAGGCCGCCATCCAGGCGGGTGCCCGTCAGGCGTACCTTATCGAAGAGCCGATGGCCGCGGCGATGGGCGCGGATCTGCCCGTCACCGAGCCGACGGGCTCCATGGTGGTCGACATCGGCGGCGGCACCACCGAGGTGGCCGTCATCTCCTTGGGCGGCATCGTGACGTCCTCGAGCCTTCGCCTTGCGGGCAATCGCATGGACGAAACCATCGCCATGCACCTGCGCGATCTGCTCGGCATCAAGATCGGCGAGCGCACGGCCGAGGTTATCAAGATCAAGATCGGCTCCATCCTGCCTTTCGAGGACGGACGCGAGCGCGACATGATTATCTCCGGCCAGGACGTGCTCACCGAGCAGCCGAAGGAGGTCACCATTCAGTCCGAAGATGTGCGCCAGGCACTTCAGGCGCCGTGCGAGGAAATGGTCATCCATATCAAGGAAACGTTCAAGAAGACGAACCCCGACCTGGCTTCCGACATCATCCAGAACGGCATCCTGCTCACGGGCGGTGGTGGCCTGCTTTCCGGCCTCGACCGTTATCTGTCCGACAAGCTCGAGATTCCCGTGTGGGTGAGCGAGACGGCGCTGACCAACGTCGTTACGGGCTGCCTGAAGGTGCTCGAGACGCCCACGGCGCTCAAGCAGACGCTCATGCGCTCGAAATAGGTGCTGAACAGCTTTTATGTCGCTTAATTTCCAAAACAGAAACGGAGCATCCGCCAATCGGGTGCTCCTTATCGTTCTGCTCGCCGTCTCCCTCGTGATGGCAACGGTGTATTCCCGCGAAGGGGAGTCGGGGCCTTTGCACGCGATTCAGGGCGCCGTAAGCTCAATCGCTGCGCCTCTGAAGTTCGTCGGCGCGTCCGCTTCCTCCGGTGTGAGCGATGCCCAAGATGCGCTTAACGACGCCTCCGCGGACGATGCAACGCTCACCCAGCTGCGCGAGCAGAACGCCGAGCTGCGCGAGCTCGTCGCCCAGACCGAAGAGTACCGTCAGGAAGTCGAGCGTCTCGAGGGGCTCCTCAACCTCAAGGAAAGTTCAGGTGCCGAAGGGATCGGCGGCCGTATCATCGGGCGCAACACCGACGCGTGGAACCAGACGGTCACTATAGACGTGGGAACCTCCTCCGGCGTGACGACCGGCCTTACCGTCATGGGACCGAACGGCGTGATCGGGCAGGTGGCCTCGGCGCAGGCGAACTCCTCGACTGTGCGCCTTTTGAGCGACCCGCGCTCGGGTGCGGCGGCGCTTATCCAGTCGAGCCGCGCGGAAGGCGTGGTCAGAGGCTCGCTCGATGGCTTGCTCTATCTTGAGAACATCGATTCGGACGTGCAGGTCTCGGTGGGCGATGTCGTGCTCACGTCGGGTCTGGGCGGAAGCTATACCCGCGGGCTGCTCATCGGCACCGTCGTGAAGATTGAGGGCGCGCAAAACGACGCGAGCCGCCGCATCGTCGTTTCCCCCAACGATGCCGCGACGTCGCTTGAGGAGGTTTTCGTTGTCACGAGTGCTTCCGAGAGCTCGTCGGACTCCTCGGCTTCGTCTTCCTCGTCTTCCTCGCAATCGAAATCGTCGTCGAGTACGGGAGGTGCGCAGTAATGAACGAACCGATCACCGTCGTGCCGCGCATCATCGGCGCGATCATCGCCGTGCTGCTCCAGATTGCGCTCGCTCCGAACATCGCGCTTTTCGGTGTGGTCCCTAACTTCATCATGGCCTATGTGCTCATCGTGTCCATCGTCTGTCCCGACCAATCGGGACCTGTATTCGCGTTCGTTTTGGGTCTGCTGTTCGACCTTCTGGGTACGGGCCCTGTGGGAGCGATGGCGTTTCTGCTCACCGGCGTGTCGTTTCTCGCGAAGCGCATCTTCATGCTGGTGAACAACGACACGATCTTCATGCCGCTGCTGCTTGCCGCCATATCGACGCTTGTCATCGAACTTCTCTACGCTGCGTTCATGATGGCCTTCGGCGCGGGCGTGAGCGCTCTTGACGCGTTCGTCTTCCGCGCGCTGCCGGGCACCGTCTACAACTTCCTTGCGGCGCTTATCTTCTACCCGATCGTCGTGCGTTTCCTGGCGCAGCCGATTCAGCAGCAGCCTGGAACGCCGCATCTTCGCTAGGGGGCCCGCATGCTGGTAGCCATCATCGCAGCAGTGGTCGCGGCGCTCGTTGCGGCTGCGATCATCGTCGTCGTGCTCTCCGTGCGCAACCGCACGAAGACCCCTTACGCGAACAGCGGAAAGAAAGAGGTGCAGCAGCTCTCGACCGTCGGCGTCGGCTCGAGCGGGGGCTTCGCCCGTGGCAAGGGCGCCTCTTCCCGCCCCGAGTCCGAGGTGCAGGTGAAAAGCGGCCATGCCAATTCGAAGAAGCCTGCCGACAGCTTGAAGGGCCGCTTCACAGGCGTCAGCATCTTCTCCGTCGCCGTCTTCGGCACCTTGGCGGCGAAGCTGTGGAGCATGCAGATCCTCTCAAACGAGGATTACTCGAACAAGGCCGCGAGCAACCTTTACACCACGGTGTCGACGCCCGCACCGCGCGGCTACATCTACGACGCCGATGGCATCGCGCTCGTGAAGAACCGCTCGAGTCAGACCGTCCTCGCCGATGCGGACGTGGTCGACGACCACGACGTTGTTGCCCGGCTTTCGGCCGTCCTCGGCGTTCCCCAGGCAATCGTGCGTCAGCGCATCCAGTCGACCACGGCGGGCGCGCAGAGCCAGCGCGTCGTGGCGAGCGATGTCCGCCTGCGCGACGTCGCCTTCATCGCCGAGCATTCCGACGCCTTCTCGGGCGTGACGGTAGAGACGCGCACGGTGCGTGATTACCCCTTCGGCGCCCTGTGCGCCCATGCCCTGGGCTACACGGGCACGCCGAGCGAGGACCAAGTTTCCAACGCGCCATCCAACCGCGATATCCAACTAACCGATGACGTGGGCAAATCGGGTATCGAAAGCGCGTACGACAACCTGCTCGCGGGCGACCATGGGCAGCGTGTCGTCACCGTCGATGCGCAGGGTAACGTCGTGGACGTGGTGAGCGAGACCAAGGCGACCCGCGGGTCGGACGTGTACCTGACGATCAAAGGCTCGGTCCAATACGCCGCCGACGAGGCGCTCGCGAGCCTTATCGCGCCTAGTGACGGCGTTATCGGTACGGGAAAGGGCGTCGGTGGCGCGGTCGTGGCCATGGACGTGCGCGACGGCAGCATCATCGCGCTGTCGAGCTATCCCACGTTCGATCCGACGAACTGGGTCGGCGGGCTGTCCACCGAGGCGAACAACGTCTACAACTCCGATTCCGCGCACGCGCCGCTGCAAAACCGCGTGACGGCGGGCCTCTACGCCGCTGCCTCCACCTTCAAACCCTTCACCGGGCTTGCAGGCTTGGAATACGGCTTCGCGGAAGGCCGCTCGTGGGACTGCACGGGCAAGTGGGACGGCTTCAACACAGGATCGCCTCAGTGGTGCTGGTACCACAACGGCCACGGGTACCTCGATTTCCGCGGCGGCATCGTCAACTCGTGCGACGTCGTGTTCTACGAAATCGCGAAGAGCTTCTTCTACGCATCGAAAAGCCAGGGCGGCAACTTGTCCGACACCGCCATCCAAGAGATGGTCCAGCGGTTCGATTTCGGGAAGAAGGCGGGCATCGACATCGGCGGCGAGGTCGAGGGGCTTGTGCCCACGCCCGAGTGGAAGGCGACGCGCTGGCGCAACGTTCCCGCGAACGCCACGTGGACGGGCGGCGACTACACCAACATGATCATCGGCCAGGGCGACGTGCAGGTCACGCCGATCCAGGTCGCGGTGGCCTATGGCGGCATCGCGACGGGCAAGATCATGAAGCCGCATCTTTTGAAGGAAGTGCGCAACGCCTCGGGCCAGACGGTCGTCAGCTACGAGTCCGAGGTCGTCACCGAGCCCGACGTCGACCAGCGGTATCTTGAAATCGTGCGCGACGCCCTTCGCGGCGTGGTCACTGAAAACGAGGGCATCGCGTCCCTGTTCGCCGAGTCGGGCATCAAGGCGGCGGGCAAGACCGGCACCGCCGAGCATACCGACAAGGGCGACGATGCGTGGTTTGTGTGCTATGCACCCTACGACGACCCGAAGTATGTGGTCGCGACCGTTATCGAGCAGGGCGGCGGCGGCTCGGCCGTGGCGGCTCCGGTGGGCGCGAAGGTAATGGAGGCGGTCATGGCCGCCGATGCCGGCAGCAACGACGCGTCCTCGATGGGTCGCATCGCCGGGTCTTCGGGCCGCCAGATCGAAGGCTTCAGCACCAAGAGCGCAAGCCGCTCCGACTAGGGAAGCGAGGTGGAATAGCATGGCATTGCCGCAGATAGACAGCTTGAAGACGCCCGACGCGTCGCTTTCGCGTGCAGCGAGCCCGCGCAGGGGGAGGCTCCCCCTGATAAACCTCCCCTTCGTTGCGATTATCGTGCTGCTTGTGGGGTACGGCCTACTTGTATGCTGGTCGTCCATCGAGGGGTCGAACGACACGACCTACAGCTTCACGCGCCAGCTTCTCTTCGCTGCGGTGGGCGCCGTCGTCATGATGCTCATGTGGCGGGTGGACTACCAACGGTTTGCGAACGCGGTCATGCCGCTGTTCATCGTGAACATCGCGCTCATCTTGTCCCCGCATATCCCGGGTCTCGGCACCGACGCTGGCATGGGCGCCCAATCGTGGCTGAAGCTCGGCATTCAGGTGCAGCCGGGCGAGTTCGCGAAGGTTACAATCATCCTCATGGATGCGGCTCTTGTGGCGCGCTATGGCGGCCGCCTCGATGACCTGCGAGAATACCTGAAAGTCATCTTCTTCATCTTGGTGCCTTTCTTGGCCATCATGACGCAGCCCGACTTGGGCACGGGTCTTGTGTATCTTGCAATCGGCGCGATGGCGCTCGTTGCAGGCGGTGCGCGTTCGAAGTACCTGCTCATCACGCTGGCGCTGGGAATCGCGGCAATCGCGGCGGTATTTGCGATCGACCAGCTCATCTACAACTCCACGGGCGAGTACAAGCTGCTCAAGCAGTACCAGCGTAACCGCTTGCTCGTGTTCCTCGATCAAGACGGCTCGAACACGTCGTCGTCGGGGTATAACCTCCAGCAGGCGAAAATCGCCATCGGCTCGGGCGGGCTTTTCGGAAAGGGCCTGCTCAACGCCACACAGTCGGGGCACGGCTTTCTGCCCGAGGCGCAGACCGACTTCATCTTCTGCGTGCTTGCCGAGCAGTTCGGCTTCGTGGGGTCGATGGCACTGCTCGCGCTCTACGGTGCGCTCATCTACGTGAGCATGCGCATCGCACGCAACTCGAACGACCTCTTCGGAACCTTGATAGTCATGTGCGTTGTCGGCATGTGGTTGTTCCAGATATTGGAGAATATCGGCATGGATTGCGGGCTTATGCCCATCACGGGCATCCCCTTGCCGTTTGTGAGTTACGGTTCGACTGGCATGATCATGAGCTTCATGGCGCTGGGGCTCATCGGCTCGGTCTGGCGCGGATCGAACATCGACAAGAAGAAAGAAGGGCGGCTATGAAACTTCCCATCGACCTTAAGGCGGTCATCGAGGCGGCGACCGACATCGAAAGCGCGCGCAACACTCCAGTGTCTGTGAGTGTGCTCATCGATGATTTGGCGCCGGGCGATGTCGCGGCGCATGTCCGCTCAGCCTTCGTCGGCGCGGGCGCGCATGCTCGCGTGACCGTGGGGTATTTCGTGGGTCCCGCCTTCTCGCCTTACGAGGGCGATGACATGGCGGTAATCGTCGCCGGCTTCTCCGAAGAAGTGGGTCGCCGAGCTGCGGAAATTCGTGCTGCGGGCGTTCCTGTGATGGTCGTGACGTCGATGCCGCGCCTTGTGGCAGACATGGCAAGCGCGTACGGCAACCCCATTCCCGAGGGCGATCTGGTTGCGCCCGAAGGTGTTGAAGGTTGCGAGGCCGACGGCGACGCAACCTGCGAGAGCGGGGATGTCGCGGGCGTGAACGCGCAGTCGCCCGAGATCCTCGACGCTCCGATTCCCATCGATGCCGCCGCAGCGGCAGCGCTCGATCGCCGGATGGGCGAGTGGGTTGTGGCGGCGTGCCGCGAGAAGCGCCTTGCCCTCGCGTTGTCGTTCCCATTCGTGCGCAGGCCGCTCTCGCTCGAGGCCGTGAGCGCGACGTCGCTTCAGAATGCTGGTATCGGCCTCGTGCTTTTCATTCCCGGCGCCGACATGCCGCTCATGACGCTCAACCAGGCGAAGATGCTGCTCCAGATCGCTGCTGCATACGGCGAACCCATGAGCGTCGCACGCGTGAAGGAACTCGCCGCCATCGTCGGCGGCGCCTTCGCGTGTCGCAGCGTCGCCCGCCAGGTTGCGGGCGCGGTGCCCGCCATCGGCTGGGCCGTAAAGGCCGGCGTGGGCTATGCGGGCACGAAGGCGATGGGCCTTGCGGCCGTCGAGTACTTCGAACGCGGCGGCAACATCGCAGGGCTTGCGGGCGTCGTTTCCACGGCGACGGCGAAGGCGACGCAGATTGCGGGCGATGTCGCGGCCACTCCTGCGGGGGCTCGCGTGCTCTCGACCGTGAAGGCGGCGGTTCGCCAAGGCGCCGCGTCGGTTCTCAAGAAGACTGAATAAGGGCCGCACCTGCGGTTTTGGATATCGAGGGGGATACATGATCGACTTGTGGCCGCGGCTTGAGCCGCTGCTTGCGCGCGTTGAGCGACCGGCGCGCTATCTCGACCACGAATGGGGAAGCACGCGCAAGGAAGGTGCGGACTTCAACTATTGCATGGTCTACCCGGACACCTACGAGCTCGGGCAGCCGAACCAGGCGGTCCGCATCCTCGTGAACGCGGTGAACGCGACCGAACATCTCGCTGCCGAGCGTGCGTTTCTGCCTGCGGTCGACCTGATCGACCTCATGCGCGAAGAGGGCGTCCCGATGTTCTCGCTCGAAAGCTGCGCTCCGCTTTCGGAATTCGATGCCATCGGTATCACGCTGCCGCATGAGCTCGCGGCGACCAATGTTCTCGAAGTGCTCGACCTGTCGGGCCTCCCCCTGCGTGCGGTCGATCGCGCGCAGGACGATCCGATTGTGCTCGGCGGCGGGCCCTGCGTCTTTAACCCCGAGCCCTATGCACCGTTCTTCGACGCGATGCTCATCGGCGAAGGCGAGGAGTCGCTGCCCGAGGCGCTGCTCTGCGTGCGCGAGTGCCGTCGTGCGGGTGCAACGCGTCAGGATATCCTTCGCTCGCTTGCAGCGCTTCCTGGATGCTACGTTCCCTCGCTGTATCGCGTGCGGGGCGAGGAAGAGGCGCAGCGTGCGGGCTCATGGGTCGAGCCTGCGGAGCCGGGCGTTCCCGAGCGTATCGAGAAACGCCTGTTCTCGGGCTTTTCGGAAAGCTCCGGGTGGGAGCCGTGCATCGTCCCTTACACCGAATGCGTGCATGATCGCCTCTCAGTCGAGGTGCTGCGCGGGTGCGCGCGCGGGTGCCGCTTCTGCCAGGCCGGCATGATGTATCGCCCGGTGCGCGAGCGCTCTGCGGACAACGTGGTGTCGTCGGTGCTCGAGGGTCTTGCCGACACCGGCTACGACGAGGTGAGCTTGACCTCGCTTTCTTCGACCGACCATTCCCAGATTGCCGATATCCTCACCAAGCTGAACCATGCCTGCGACGGCAAGGGTGTGCGCATCTCGCTTCCCTCCCAGCGCCTCGACTCGTTCGGCGTCGACATGGCCGAGCTTGTCGCGGGGCAGAAGAAGGGCGGTCTCACCTTCGCGCCCGAGGCGGGTACGCAGCGCCTGCGCGACGTGATCAACAAGAACGTGACGGAGGACGATTTGTTCGGGGCTATCGATGCCGCGTTCAAAGCGGGGTGGCGCCGCTGCAAGCTTTACTTCATGATCGGCCTGCCGACCGAGACCGACGAGGACATCAAGGGCATCGCGAGCCTTGTGCAGCGCGCCTACGACCGGGCGAAGGCCGCCGTGCCGCCCGAGCATCGTGGCAACGTGCGCGTGAGTGCGTCGGTCGCGCTGTTCGTCCCGAAGTCGCAAACGCCTTTCCAGTGGGACGGCCAGATTCCGCCCGAGGAGGCACTGCGCCGTGTGAACCTTCTGCGCAACAGCGTGAAGTACAAGGCGGTCGATATCCATTGGCACGATCCGGCGACGAGCTTCGTCGAGGCCGTCATGAGTCGCGGCGGGCGGCAGGCGGCCGACTGGGTGGAGGCCGCATGGCGCCGAGGGGCACGTTTCGATGCGTGGACCGAGCTCTTCTTGGAGGACGCCTGGCGGAGGGCTGCGTCCGACGTGGGGATCGATCCTGCGGAAATCGCGCAGGCGCAGTGGGATACCTCGCGCGTCATGCCGTGGGTGCATATTTCCACGGGCGTGACCACGCGTTACCTAGCGCTCGAGCGCAAGCGTGCGGCTGCGGAGACCACCACACCCGACTGCACCTTCGAGAAGTGCACGGGCTGCGGTGCGTGCCAGGCACTCGATTGCGACAACATGCTTGCTGGCGTTCGCTCCACGCCGAGCGCGCCTGCCGTCGCAGCAGGAGAGGCCGCGGCGGATGTGACGCCTGCTCAGGCTGCGCTGGCCGAGGTCGGCGATGCGCTCTCATCTGCCGTGGCGGCTGCGGTTTCTCCTGCTGCCGCCGGGGTATTAAGAAACGATAGTTCCGCGGAGGCGGCGAGCGACGAGCGCCTGCTTCCCGTGTCCGAAGGGGGTGTGCGATGAGCGAGCCGCAGCAGATATTTCGCCTTCGCTTGACGTTTGCCAAGCAGGGACGCCTCGCGATGCTGTCGCATCTGGAAGTCGCCCGTGCGCTTGAGCGCACCGTGCGCCGTGCGGGTTTGCCCTATGCGGTGAGCCAGGGCTTCTCGCCCCATATGCTCATTGCGTTCGGCGCGGCGCTGCCTGTCGGCGTCGGAGGGACTCACGAGATCGCCGACGTCCGCCTGACGCATTACGTTTCCGCTGACAAGGCGCTTTCTGCTCTGCAGGAGGCGAGCGTGGCCGACCTCATGGTGAAGGACTGCCGCTACATCGAGCCCAAGGCTGCTGCTGCTTCGGTTGCGTTTCCCGTGAGCACGTATCGGGCGCTTCTGTCGTGCACACCGGCAGTGCTCCCGCTGCCCGATGAGATTCACGTGGTGCGCAAGAAGAAGGAGAAGGTGCTGCATCCTGCCGAGTTTCTCGTGGGGGACTTCCAACTTACGGGTGCCGTTGCCACCTTCAAGTTGGAGGCGAAGCCGACGGGTAGCTTGCGTCCGGACTTGCTTTTGCGTGAGGCGGTCGACAATTACAATTTGGCTGCTTCGGGGGAGATTGTTCAAGGCGTGACCTGGGTGGAGAACGCAGTGGCCCCGGAGGCGATGATTGCGAAGAAGGCCGAGCGCGGACTCGACTTGCCCTGCTGCGATGGTGATGCGCTTCGTATCTTGAACATCACGCGAATCGCGCAGGAGTAGGGGAGCGAGTCGCAAGTTGCCAGGCACTGAGCGCGACGATGGCTGTCGGGCTGGGGTGCGCTCAGTTTGCGATGTCGGGCTGGTTGCATTGAGGGAAAGCCGTTTCGCGCACGGTATCGCGTATGGGCAAATTGCTTCTTCGGGAAAAGTTTCGCCGCAATGGGGCAACTTGCGGTACAATAGCTAACGCTGCAAATCGCGGGTGTGGTTCAATGGTAGAACTTCAGCCTTCCAAGCTGAGAACGCGGGTTCGATTCCCGTCACCCGCTCCATGAAACACCAGGCCAGAGGCTCAAAGCTTCTGGCCTTTTTTAGTTCAGCGACAGTCTCGATAATAAGTTGCGAAATTGTTTTCGGTCGCTTCAGTGTGCTGCTAATTGCTTTGCGCGGCGCTGTTGCTTTTGCCTTTGGGCAAACGTATGGTTCGCCTGCGATTTAATAGAATCATGCACTTGCTCGTACGGATGCGAACTTGTCGATAAGCCTCGCTTGATCTGCTTCTGTACAAAAATGACGATAAGTTATGGAGGAATAGTGAATATAGCTCTCAAAGCGTCTAGAGTGTACCGAAAATGTCGCAGTTAGAGCATGGCTGAGATTAATTACTCTACACTTGTATTGTCTTTGGGGAGTGATACACAGTCCCTTCACAACATATCGTCATTTTTGTACACGACCTCAAGCGGTCGGGGGCTTCGTTGTTCGCTTTCGTCGATTTCCGTGCTCCTGCTCCTTCAGGCAAAAGGTATCGACGAATTTCGGCCCGAGGGTGCGAGGGCGGCTGGGCGGTCTCGGTGATTTTCCGCCTCTGGCAAAGCGGCGCGAGCTCGAGTGTGTCGGGCTGAACGAATTTACGCTCTTGCGTTAGTTTGTCTTACGTGGCGGACTGGCGAGTTTCCTTCTCGATTTCTGGCAGCTGAGCCAGGGTATGGCCGTCATTTCTTTCGAGCGGAGAAAAGCGCCCCGGTGAGGGGCTTATTCTCAGGATGAAACAATCGAGGCGAAGCTGCGTGCGCAACTTCGCCTCGAAAACTCTTCAGTAGTGCCGCTCTTGCTTGCGGCGTGGGTTCATGCGTGGATGGCTGCCCGCTAACGCCCTTAATTGCGACGACGCTTCAGGGCGGTAGCGATCACGCAAGCGCTTGCACCCGCAACGAGCAGGCATCCCATGCCAATCGCGAATGCCTCATCGCCCGTCTTCGCTAGAGCGGTCTTTGCTCCCGGCTTGTCGGTGGCCGCTCCGTTGTCGGAAGGCTTATCGGTAGCGCCGGGTTGCGGGGCCGGGTCGGGCTTGGCAACCGTATAGTCGACGGTGGGAACCGGGAACTCGTATGCCTCGCCAGTCACGCCGTTGCCGTCAATCGGATGGAGCACCGCGCTCTCGTTGACCTTGAGGGTGTGGGTGCCGGGCTCGGTGGGCTTATTCACCAGCAGCTCGCTGTATTCCAGCGCGACGGGTTTGCTCGGCGCGGCAGCCTCGTTCAGCGTGAGGATGAGCTTCTCATTTTCCCCAGCAAAAATGAGATTATCAAAGAGTGTTCGCAATCTCATTCCGATGGAATGGCTGAGCGCAATTACTAACAGTGTACCTAGATAACCCGTCAAGTGATATTTGGCGTGAGAAGGTGTGATGTATATACGTGAGTGGTTGCGCTGACCTTGGTGAGCCAGGTTGAAAGCGGTATAAGGCCCGCCAATTTCGCTAGGGGACGATGATTGCGGGGCAGACGTGACGAGAAGGGCGGGGCAGCAGGGAAGGGAGGACTTTGAGAGAAAGCAGAGACTGTCCCTCGCAAAGTCTTTCCTGCAGATTTCGATTCTTCTGCTATAATCGATGCCGCTGTGCAGCGTCGGGATGTGGCGCAGTTTGGTAGCGCGCCTGCTTTGGGAGCAGGATGTCGCAGGTTCGAATCCTGTCATCCCGACCATTCGATTGCCCGCCATGTGCGCCCATGGCTCAACGGATAGAGCATCGGACTTCTAATCCGACGGTTGCAGGTTCGAGTCCTGCTGGGCGCGCCAGATTTTCCCAGTTCATCGGCCTGATTCGGCTACTCTTTTCCCTTGTCGTTTAGCCCAATTTCGGGCTTTGGTCACAATATGGTCACAATGCCTCGGCTTAGGCGGTTTTCGCGGCCTTCTCGGGGTGCTCCATGACGGCGGCTAGCAGGTCCGCGGCCTGCTTGTCGTTGCCCGGCATGGCGTGCGCGTACCAGTTGAGCGTTATGCTGGCGTCCGCATGGCCACAGTGACTGATGGTTTTCGGATGCTCGAAGGCGGACGCTGGGGCGGTAGCCATGCGAGGTTGCGCGTGCGGCGGTCGGCGTGTATCATACGGGGTGCGGTGCCCCGACCTATCGGGCGGCATCGTGCGTAGATTACCCGGCTAGCTTTCCTAGGGCACGCCGGGTTTTTCTTTGCCTAAATGCTGTTCACTTGTTTCGGCCAAGGCCGACGATACCGATTACCACCGTGAAAATCGCGCAAAGCGCCAAAACCGTGTTCGTATCCATCGGCAACACCTCCAATCATCCCGGAAATGCCGCCCAACAAGCAAAGCACCGCGAGGGGCATTATACGCGAATGCCGCCCCGCGGAAGGACGCGAGGGCATGGGAAGGCCCCGCCGAGGCGGAGCCTTCCCGTCAGTAGCAGGCGTTAGGGTCGGGTACGTGGTCCGACGGCTCGCCTCTCCTAACGCACTCCATGATGTATTCGGGGCCTTTGACGCAGTACGGCGGCTTTTCCCCGAAAGCGGCCTCGTAAGCTTCTACGGCCTTCTTGTACTCCTCCGTTACTTGGATCTGGGCCATACCCCTCCCTCCTTCGTATGTGCCCGCACCTGCCGATGGGGCCTTGTTGGCGACTCTGCCGTGCATGTCGCGATGCGGCGCGTACAGCTCGCCGCTCAAGTCCCTTGCCGTCTTCTTTGAGCTTGTCCAGCAGCGTTATGGGTGCCGCAAGGGATTGCCCCTCGATCGTGGCCGATCTCCTTGTCCAGCACCTCGCTCAGCACCGAGGCGAGGCTGCTCGCGCTCGCGAGGTTGTACGCCAGGGTCTCGGCCTTCGTCGCCGCGTCGTGGACGGCGCTTCTCGTTTGGTTGGTCATAGCGGTTTCTCCTTTCGGGTAGCCGCCGAGTCGTGCCGATTTGTTGGTCACAATATGGTCACAACGCACAATATCGCCGCATATGGTACTAGTATATAATTGCAGGTTGGACGGGCGTAACGATGCGCAGATATACGCTGTTGCATCCAGAAAATGCGTCTTCTAATCCGACGGTTGCAGGTTCGAGTCCTGCTGGGCGCGCCATTTCTTTGTGCAGGTAAGCAGCTCTTTCCTTGCGAAAACAAGCGGTTCGCTAAAATTTGTGACTTATTAAAATGCGCCACTCGCGTGTCGTTTGCAAATGGCGCATTTCTTCATTTCCCATGATAGCCCAGGCAATTCGTGCAGGAAAACAAGGCGCATGTCGTGAGGCTTGCGGCCTGTAGTCCTGCCGGCGCCGCTACCTCGTCAACTTTTCGCGCAGCTCAACAAGGGCATTCCCGCGATGCGAGATGGCGTTCTTCTCCTCGGGCAGGGCTTCTGCCAGCGTACGTTTGAAGTCAAATACCTCGGCTAAGAAGAGCGGATCGTAGCCGAAGCCGTGCTTTCCGCGCTCCTCGTGCCCGATGCGGCCTTCCACCGTGCCGTGCGCATCCGTCTCATCGCCGTTCTCATCCAAAAAGACAAGCGTGCACACGAAGCGCGCCGTTCGCTTTTCATCGGGGGTTTCGCCCAGCTCGCGCAGCAGCTTCGCGTTGTTTGCGGCGTCGTCGCCATGCTCGCCGGCGTAGCGCGAGGAGAACACGCCCGGCGCGCCGTCGAGCGCATCGACCTTGAGCCCCGAGTCGTCCGCAAGCACGGCGACGGGATGCCCGAGCGCTTCCTTCGCAGCCTCCCAGGCGGCCTTCGCCTTGATGCGCGCGTTGCCGAGGAAGCTATCGGCGTCCTCGGCGGGGTCTGAGGCGATGTGCGCCTCTTTGAGCGTGCGGAACTCCCATCCTGGGAAATCGAGAGCGTGGGCGATTTCTTCCGCTTTGTGGGCGTTGTTGCTTGCGATGATGACAGTTTTTGCTTCCGACATGGGGTTTCCTTACGGTAAATCGACGTGGTTGACCTGACCGATAGCGTGTCCGAAGGCGCGGCCGCCGAAGCGCTCGAAGCCCTCGATGTCGGTGCCAGTCGTGTTGAACTCGTAATGCGCGACGGCGTCGGGGCTGGCAAGCTCTCCGCGGCGGGCGAGTATCTCCGCCACGTCGATCGCGGTTTCGTGAGCGGACGAGATAAGTGTGACATCGCGCCCGATTACGCCTCCGATCAGCGCTTTCAGCAGAGGGAAATGCGTGCAGCCCAGCACGAGCGTGTCGATTTCGCAACGGCGCAGCGGGTCGAGGTAGTCCTGCGCGATTTCCTGGAACGCAGGGCGGATGTAGACTTTCGACGCGAGCGAGGTGAACTCCTCGATGGGGCCTTCCGCCATCTTGATGCCTTGCTCAGCGATGTCGACGAAGCGCGGTGTTGCCGTGGAGAAGACGGTGATGCCGGCGTCGATGTGACGAATCGCCTTGGTGTAAGCGTCGGATTCCACCGTTGCCTTCGTGGCGATGACCCCCACGCGGCGGTTCTTCGTTGCGTGGGCAGCGGCACGTGCACCTGGCTCGACCACGCCGATTACGGGTACGGGCAGCGTTTGCTGTGCGTGGGAAAGGCCCGCCGCAGTCGCCGTGTTGCAGGCAATCACTATCATTTTCACGCCGCGGCTCACGAGCCACGATCCGATTTGCTGCACGAATCCGTCGACCTCGGAAAGGGGCCTGGGACCGTAGGGGCCTCGCGCGGAATCGCCCAGGTAGATGAGGGATTCGTTCGGCAGCTTCTTCGCGATGTCGCGCGCGACGGTAAGCCCGCCGAATCCGGAGTCGAAGATGCCGATGGGCGCATCGCTTGTGCGGGTGAGAATGGGTTGGGTGTTCGCTGTGGGTTCCATGCCTGGAAGTATACCCCAGCTGTTCGAGCGTGCTCGGTGCACCACAATATGACCAACGGCTTGTTCGTGGAGTGCGCGCAGGGGTCCGCGAGCGGGCGTTCGCGGGGCGGGCGTGGGGTGTGCCGTTGGACGAGGCTGCGGGGAGGGGCGTGCCGAAGGGCAGTCGCGGGTCGCGATTGGCAAAAAGTTAAAAAAAGGGCTTGCGCACATTTGGAGGCTAGTGTATTCTAATCAGGCTGCTGAAGCACGGGGTGTTAGCTCAGTTGGTTAGAGCGCCGGCCTGTCACGTCGGAGGTCGCGAGTTCAAGTCTCGTACATCCCGCCATTCGAATTCCAAAGCCCGCGAAAGCGGGCTTTTCTATTTCGCTCGAAGTTGTGAAAGAAGGCTTATAGGACAAAAAGTGGGGATATAGGCAAAAAAGTGTGTCCCGGGCTATTCGCCGGCATGGGACCACGGATTGCTCGAGTGGAACTCGCTCCACACCACCGCGTCGCCCCATCTCGCCACGGACTCATCCCTTGCGCCGAGCTCGGCGGCCTTCTCGTACAGGCCGTCTATGTCGTCGTCGGTCGGCATGTCCCTCAGGATGCTCTCGGGCGGAGGCGGGCACTCGAGCCTGCTCACGCAGTACCAGAACACGGCTTTGACCATATGGTCCAGCCTCATGCCCCTGTGCTCGTCGAGCACGATCCTTATCTGCCTGTTCACCCCGCCCTCTATGGCGTTGTTGGTGGCGGGAACCTCGCCGTCCTTGGCGAGGTCTGCGTCCAGGTAGGTGAACAGGGTCCCCTCCCTGCAAAGCCTCTCCAGCCCCCTTCGCGCCTTCCTGAGCCGCTCGTGCCTGAACCTCACGGCGCCGTCGACCACGGCCCTCTCCTTCAGAAACGCGTCGTAATCCGAGCACCAGCCGGCGAAGGAGGCGAGCCAGGCGGCGGCGCCGTCGGCGTCCTCGACCTTCAGCAGCCTCTTGGCGATGCCGTAGAGGTCGACGCCGGCCTGCGTCCTCGGGCGCGTCGTCGTGCAGCGCTTGACCTGCTCGAACGCGTGGAAGGTGCATCTTTGCACGCGCGTCGAGGGCCACTGCGCGCGCCGGGCCCCCTCGATGCCGCCCCGCCGTCGGTGACGACGACGTCGGGCGGCGCGATGCGGGACATGAGCGCCGCCCACGCCGCGGAGCTCTCGCTGCGCGCGAGGTGCCACCCTATGACGTTTCCGTCGCCGGACAGCGCGATCAGCACGACGCACCTGCGCTTGATCCAGATGCCGTCGACGTGGACGACGTGGTGGATCTGGTCGCATGCGGGGCTGACCGGCCATATCTTCCAGAATCGCGAGGTGGCGGCCCTGAACGTGCGGGCGGGCAGCCCCATCTCGCCTTGGGTCCTCTTCGACAGAAGCCAGCCGAGGAACAACGACAGCTGCTCGGCATCGGCGTCGCGCTTGTAGCGGTTGACCGTCGACGCCCCGCAAGCCGTGCAGCGCCAGCGCCGCCGCCCTGCGCTCGTCGTGCCGTTCCTCTTCATTCTCTTGCCGCACGACGGGCAACTCATCGTCTTCATCCCAGTCCCATCCACCGCTTTTTGAACGGCTCGAATCCGTAGCCTGACCTGCGGTGTCAAGCCTAAATCAGACGCACTTCTCTGCCGTCCTCTTAAAAGGGCTGGGATTTTTAAACAGCTAAAACTGGAGAGGTGAGCTGGGGTTTGGATGCGAAAAGGGACACACTTTTTTGCCTATAACCCAAAAAGTGTGTCTGATTTTGGGCGTTGGCGCAGGCCAGCGCCCATTTTTTATGGGAAAAGTCATCCGAATCGACTTTCCCACTCGGACAAAAAGTGTGTCCTGTTATTGACGTTTTCCCAGGTCGCATGAGGAAATTCACGGTAAAAAGTCACCGATTCCGGGAGGATGCCGTGGATAATATGAAATGCCCGTCCTGCGGAGGGCCCATGAAGCGGAACGGGAGGGCCCCGTCGGGCGCCCAGAGATGGCGCTGCCGGTCGTGCGGCGCCAGCGCCACGCATTCCAACGACGTGGCGGCCAGGGAGCTCGCGGCCTTTGTCGGCTGGCTGCTCTCGCGCGGGACGCAGGCCGATATGCCGGGGCGCGGCCGAACCTTCAGGCGGAGGGCCGCCCTCTTCTGGCCGATATGGCCGATGCCGGAGGTGGTGGACGAGGTCTTCCGCGTCGTCTACGTCGACGGCATCTGGATCGCGCGCGA